>NZ_JBDLLU010000014.1 GCF_039749495.1 Dehalogenimonas sp. THU2
AATTCCAAAAGTGTCATCCTGTCTTTGGCCATTGTCGTGGTTACCTCCTGAAAGTCTTTGTTGTTATTTGCTTTCAAGAAACCACACAATGGCCTGCTTTTTCAACTCCAGGAATTTACACCACGTACGGGGATTCTACTGCGGGATGCGCGGACAGGACGTTAGATGCCAAGGGATTCCTTTGTCGCAGAAGTGATCGACAGCTCTCGCTGGGGGAGGGTTATCTCCAAAAAAAGAGGGAGCCCCGCAAGGCTCCCTCTTATAGACGGTGCTTGTAAAGCTAGTCGCCGTTTTCACCGCCGACCAGCGCGGGCCGTTCCTCCGGCGCCGGTAATTCCAACACGGGGTGCTCGACGCTGAAGGCCAGTTCGTCGCCTTCACCGGCGGAATCCACCACCACCGTATCGCCGCCGCCGTACTGGCCGCGCAGTAGGTCCTCGGACAGCCGGTCTTCCAGCAGGTTCTGAATGACGCGCCGCAACGGGCGGGCGCCGTAGACCTCGTCGTAACCCTTGCGACCCAGCACATCCTTGGCGGCCTCGGTAACCTCGATCTTGATGTTCTTTTCCTTGAGCTGTTTGGTCACTGATGCCAGTTGCAGGTCCACGATCTGTCGTATCTGTTCCCGTGTCAGCGGGTGGAAGACCACGGTGGAGTCGATGCGGTTCAGGAACTCCGGCCGGAAACTCTTCTTGACCTCGCCGAGTAGTTTGTCCTTCATCCGCTCGTAATTGACCTCGACGGCCTTGCTTTCATCGGAGGTGGTGGAGAAACCGATGCCCCCGGAGCCTTTACGGATGAGGTCGGCGCCGATATTTGAGGTCATGATGATTATGCTGTTGCGGAAATCGACGCGCCGGCCCTTGGCGTCGGTCAGGTGGCCGTCGTCGAAGATTTGGAGCAAGATATTGAACACGTCGGAATGCGCCTTCTCGATCTCGTCGAGCAGGATCAGGCAGTAACCCTTGCGCCGCACCGCCTCGGTCAGTTGTCCGCCTTCCTCGTAGCCGACATAGCCGGGAGGAGCGCCGACCAGGCGCGACACGGCGAACTTTTCCATGAACTCGCTCATGTCGATACGGACCATGTTGTCCTCGGAACCGAACATGAACTGGGCCAGGACCCGCGCCAGTTCGGTCTTGCCGACGCCGGTGGGACCCAGGAAGACAAAGTTGCCGATCGGCCGCCGCGGGTCTTTCAAGCCCGCCCGGGCGCGCCTGACCGCCTTGGCGATGGTGGTGATGGCTTCTTCCTGGCCGATGATGCGCTTATGGAGCACTTCCTCCATATTGAGCAGGCGCTCGGTCTCGTCGCCGGTCAGTTGCAGCAGCGGCACGCCGGTCCACATGCTGACCACGTCGGCGATGTCTTCCTTGGTGACCTTGGGTTTATCCTGGCCCTGCTCCTGCTGCCATTCTTCTTCCATCTTGCGCCGTTTTTCGGCGATCTGGTATTCACGCTCGCGGAGTTCCGCGGCGAAGTCATATTGCTGGGTGGCCAGCGCCGCTTCCTTGTCGCGGCGGTAGGAATCCTCGGCCTTCTTGAGGTCTTTGAGCGGCATCGGCTTGGTGCGATGGCGAATCCTTACACGAGAAGCCGCCTCGTCGATGATGTCGATGGCCTTGTCCGGCATGAAGCGGTCAGAGATATAGCGCGCAGCCATGTCCGCCGCCACCTGCAAGGCGTCATCGGTGATCTCCAGCCGGTGGTGTTCCTCGTAGCGACTCCTGATGCCGCGCAGTATCTCGATAGTATCCTCAAGTGAGGGTTCTTCCACCAGTACCGGCTGGAAGCGCCGCTCCAGGGCGGCGTCGCGCTCGACGTACTTGCGGTAATCGTCGAGGGTGGTGGCGCCGATCATCTGGATCTCGCCGCGGGCCAGGGACGGCTTCAATATATTGGCGGCATCGACGGCCCCTTCAGCGGCGCCGGCGCCGACCATGGTATGGAATTCGTCGATGAAGATGACGATATTGCCGACGCTCCGGAGCTCTTCGAGGATCTTCTTGAGGCGTTCCTCGAACTCGCCGCGGTACTTGGTGCCGGCCACCAGGGAAGCGATGTCCAGCGACACCAGCCGCTTGCCCTCCAGAGTTTCCGGCACATCGGAGGCTATGATACGATGCGCCAGCCCTTCGACGATGGCGGTCTTGCCGACGCCGGGTTCGCCGATGAGCGCGGGGTTGTTCTTGGTGCGCCGTGACAGGATCTGGATAACTCTTTCGATCTCTTTGGAGCGCCCCACCACCGGGTCCAGCTTGCCGGCCCTAGCGGCGGCGGTCAGATCCACCGATACGGCATCGAGGTTGGGTGTCTTGCCGGGAGTCTTGCCGGCTTTGAGCGGTCCGCCGCGGCTGACGGCGCCCTGCGCCAGGATGCGGGTGATCTCCGCCCGGGTCTTCTCGATGGTAATGCCGAAGCTGTCCAGTACGCCCGCCGCCACGCCTTCGCCTTCGCGCAGCAGACCCAGCAGCAGGTGTTCGGTGCCGATATAGTTGTGCCCCAGGTTGCGGGCCTCGTCGATAGCCAGTTCAATGACCTTCTTGGCGCGTGACGTCAGTCCGGTTTCGCCGGCGGAAGGCTTCTCGCCGCGGCCGATGACGAATTCCACTGCGGAGCGCAGCTTGGCCAGGTTGACGTCCAAGCCCACCAGCACGCGGGCGGCCACGCCGTCTTCCTCGCGTACCATGCCCAGCAGAATATGCTCGGTGCCGATGTAATTATGGTTTAAATTCTGAGCCTCTTCCTGCGCGTAGGTCAGGACGCGCCGGGCGCGCTCAGAAAATTTATCGAAACGACTAGCCATGATAAATTTCCTCTCCCTTGGGATACTATTCCATTATAGGTCAAAAACGGAAGGGCGTAAAGGTTCCCAGCTTTGATCACGCTTGGGTAGCGGATGATTCCACTTATTCACCTCTGCTATTTTACAACGGCTGTTGAGAGGGAAAGTTACTATTCCTAAGAGGGCGCTGCAGGCGTTACTCCCCGGTTTAACCTCGTTCTTCAGCCCGTTGTCCGGTCAGCGCCGCCACCAGCGCCTGCTGGATATCGCGCACGGGAATAAGTTGAAAATCGTTAGATGGCGATTTAGCCCGCGCCGCCGCCGGTACCACCGCTTTGGTGAAACCCAGCCGCGCCGCCTCGGCCAGGCGCCGTTCGATCTGCGGCACGTTCCTGATCTCACCGGACAACCCCACCTCCCCGATAGCCACCAGGTGCGGGTCCACGCCGATGCTCTTGTAGCTTGAGGCGATGGCGATTGCCGCCGCCAGGTCCGCCGCCGGTTCGGCCACGTTGAGGCCGCCGGTGGCGCTGGCGATGACGTCCTGTGCCCCCAGCTTGAGGTAGGCGCGGCGCGAGAGTACCGCCGTGATGATGATCAGTCTTCCGAAATCCAGGCCGTTGGCCGTCCGCCGCGGCTGGCCGAAGCTGGTGGCGTTGGTCAGCGCCTGGATCTCGACAAGGAGCGGTCTTGAGCCCTCCAGCACCGGTACCACCGCGGAGCCGATGCAGTTTTGGCGGTCCCGGGACAGGAAGACCTCGGATGGATTGGCCACTTCGGCCAGGCCGTGTTCCTTCATTTCAAATATGCCGACCTCGTTGACCGAGCCGTAGCGGTTCTTAACCGATCTCAGGATGCGATAGCTGGAGAAAGGCTCGCCTTCCAGGTAGAGCACCGTATCGACGATATGTTCCAGCAGTCTCGGCCCGGCAATGGCCCCGTCCTTGGTGACATGCCCGGCGATGAACACCGGCGTCTGTGTCGCTTTGGCCCAGGTGACCAGTCTGGCGGCGCACTCCCGCACCTGGGTGACGCCGCCGGGGGCCATGTCCAGGTCTGGCGTATAGACTGTCTGGATGGAGTCGATGATCACCAGCGACGGGCAGAGCTTGTCCATTTCCGTGGTGATGGCGTCCAGGTCGGTCTCGGTCAGGACGAACAGTCCGTCACCGTTTATCCCCAGCCGTTTAGCCCGCATCTTGATCTGAAATCTAGTCTCTTCGCCGGTGACGTACAGCACCGGTGCCTTGGAAGCCTGCGCCATCTGCGCCGCCACCTGGAGCAGCAGGGTGGACTTGCCTATGCCCGGTTCACCGCCGATGAGCGACAGCGACCCCGGCACCAGCCCCCCGCCCAGCACCCGGTTGACCTCTCCCATGGAGAGCGAAATGCGTTCATGACCGGTGATCTCCACCTTGGCCAGTGCCTGTGGCGCGTTGGTCAAAGCCCTTCGCCGCGCTGCTGGTTTGACCGCCGTCACTGCCTGCTCGAAGAGGGTGTTCCACTCGCCGCAGCCGGAACACTTGCCTTGCCACTTGGCGCTCTCCTGGCCGCATCCGGAACAGACGAAGACGATACGTTGTTTAGGCATGGGAAGACCCTACCTTGTCGAGGAAAGGTATGCAAGAAAAGTAATTCACGGCGTAACGTCCTTTGATTTATGACTCTTATTCTCGATGTCCATTTCGGTACTCTCTTATGACTCCACACTTCATGCTTTTACTGTTGGCATCGAGATCGTTTCGCCGTAGGCTCACGATGACGGTGTTTTTTTGGTTTATTTAACCTTCAGGCGGACAGCGTCGGCGACGAAGGGGGGGACCAGACCTTCGACGTCGCCGCCGAGACGGGCAACCTCTTTTAAGATGCTCGACGACAGGAACTGGTAGTCCGGGGAAGCCAGCAGGCAGACCAACTCTATCTCCGGGGCCAGACGGCGGTTGATCATGGCCATGTCGAACTCGAGCTCGAAGTCGTTGTTGACTCGCAGACCACGGACGACGGTGGCCACTCCTTCCTGGCGGGCGAACTCCACCATCAAGCCGGTGAAGGACTTGACCTCCACGCTGGGCAGATCGGCGACGGCCTGGCGGGCGAGATCGACCCGTTCCGCGGTGGTGAATAGGAGTTTCTTGTCCGGAGTGTCGTAAACGCCGACGATGATCTTGTCGAAAAGGCGGGCCGAACGCCGGATGATATCCAGGTGGCCAGCTGTGACGGGGTCGAACGAACCGGGGTATAAGGCTATTTTCATGATGCCGGTGCCTCCTTATGGTAGATGCTGATGACGGAATCTCCGTGGCGCCGTTCCTTGTGCATTTTGAGGTCGGCGTAGACCTCGTCGAGAGTGACACGTGGAGAATGGGTGATGACCAGCCAGGTACCCGCGCCGACGAGGGGTGTTCGGGCGAGCTTATCCAGAAATTTGCCGATGTCCTCACGACGGTAAGGTGGATCCATCAGGATGATGTCATAGGTGCGGTCAAGGAAGCCGAGGGCCCGCTCGACCGGGGCGCAGCGGACGGCGGCGCGATCTTCCAGGCCGCAATTTTTAAGGTTTTCCCGAATGACCTCGCAGCAGGCGCGCTCCTGCTCCACGAAGTCTACATGCCCGGCGCCCTGTGAGAGGGCTTCGATGCCGAGCGAGCCGGAGCCTGAGAAAAGGTCCAGAACGAGATCCCAATCCTCCGTGAGATTGGCCAGCATCGAAAAAATAGCGCCGCGGACCAGCTCTGTGGCCGGACGGGTAGCGCGCCGGTCCGGCACCTTGATAGGGCGGCCTTTGCACTCACCGGCGATGATCCTCATATATCCCATATGCCCATTTTGCATGATGGGCCGAGCCGCGTCAATGATGGTGGAGTTAGCAGTCATTTTTCAGTACCCAGCCAACGGCTTTCAAATTTCAATTCATGCCTCCGGAGAGGGGCGGGAGGTGGCGATGGAAATTGATGTATTTTGGTACCGCAGACCGCGGCTGGGGCTGCTGTTTACCGAAGGTAAGTTTTTCGTTATAATGGAGAATACCAATTCGGCGAGAGGTTAAAAAAACAGAAATGGCTTTCAAAATTACCGAAGAGTGCATTAGTTGCGGCGCATGTGAACCCGAGTGTCCCAATGCCGCCATCAGCGAGGGCGAGACGATCTATGTCATCGACCCGACCAAGTGCACCGAATGTGTCGGTTCCTTTTCCACAAAACAATGCGCTGAAATCTGCCCGGTTGACAGCTGCGTCCCCGATGAGGCTTACCCGGAGACTCATGACGCGCTGTTGGAGAAATGGCGCGGCTTGCATCCCGGCGAAGAACCCAAGGTAAAATAATCCCCGGACACCGTTGATAATTCAGGGCGGCTCCGCGTGCGGGGCCGCCCATTACTAGATACTCCCTTCAACGATTGTGCTATAATCATCGTCTGCATGGGGCTGTAGCTCAGTTGGGAGAGCATTGCGTTCGCATCGCAAGGGTCAGGGGTTCGAATCCCCTCAGCTCCACCATTGCAGACAGCTACCGAACCAGCGTTAGCTCGGGCTATTATGGCAAAGGGCGCGTTGTATTCGGTTTTGGTTATCCTCCCGCCCTCAACATGAAGCTTTTTCAGAACCGTCTCGCATAGCAGTCGCTTCTGGTCGAAATTGCCGTGTTCGTACAGGAAATCAAACTGAGTGGCCAGTTGCAGGGCTACTTCAAAGTCGGCCTTGACCAGATGCTGGCGCTGTCTGAGGCTACCAACGTTGGTTTTTAGTTTCGACCTTTCCGCCTCAATCTGTGATCGGTGTTCTTTGAAATCCGCGATCGAAATATCCTCTTCCATGTAAAGCTTTTGCAGATTCTTCTCCACCCGCTCCAGCTTAGCCAATCTGGCTTCCGAAGCCTTCAGATGACCATTGCCTTCCAGTTCCTCGTTAAAGAAACTGACCATCTGCTCCCTCAGCACCTTTCGGGTGCTTTCGGTGATGGTGAGGCTTTTAAAGAGCGCCGGGATTTGGCACTCAATGTCCTTGCTGTTGTAGAAGACCTGACTGCCGTTAATTTTACGGCGGCTGCGGTAATAGCTTAATTTCTTTTTATTGTTAGTTTCCGCCCAGCAAGGGCTGTCGGCATCGACTGAGTGAAGCATACCGCGCAGCAGATATTGATGGCGCTTGGTACGCTGTTTATTCTTGTCATGCTGCCTCATGACCTGCTGTACTCGAGTAAAAGTATCTGCATCCACCAGCGGTTCGTGGTTGCCTTTGATAGGGATATCGCCGGGTTTCAGCCATGTCTCACCGAGGTAGAAACGATGATGGAATACCTTGCTCCAAGCCTGTTTGCAGATGCGATTACCATTCAGGCTTCGGTGTCCCAGGGAATAGGCGTGATCGGCCCATCCTTCGAGTGTCCACTTGCCGGTGGCGAACTCATTAAATGCATGGGTAACGAAAGGGCCATTGTCGGGGTCGACCTCAATCCAAGCAGAGGTGGCGTCATGCTTGTTGAGATAGCCGAAGGGTGCCTTCTTGGGCCAACCGCCGGTCTCGACTCTTCTTTGCATACCCTTTGTGACTTCGACTGCCAGGTTCTTGGAGTACCAAGAGCTGATGACCTGCATCATGCGCCGGGAGATGTAACCGGCCGGCGTTGAGGCATCGCCGGGCTCACTGACGCTCTCCAAAACGATACCCAGTTCCTCAAGCTCTTTCTCATAAGTTACGAAGTCGAAGTCGTTGCGGGCAAACCGGTCAAGCTTGTGTACCAGGATGACATCAAACTCCTTCGCTCTAGCGGCAGTTATCATCTGCTGGAAATCCGGCCGCTTGTCGGTGCGAGCGCTTTCACCGGCATCGACGAATTCCTTCACTACCTCCCAGCCTTTACCTTGGGCATGATAGCGGCAGCGCTCCTGCTGAAAAGGAATCGACAGGTCCCTCTCTGCCTGCTCTTCAGTAGACACCCGGGCATAGATGGCTACTTTCTTAAATTCCGAACTCATCGTAAGTTCCTCCTAAGTTCCAGCTGCATTCATCGGCAATCGGGCAGCTTTTTGCCGACGGACATGAGTGCTCTTCACTAACATGTATAGGGTCGATGCCTTCTGCTTGGGAAGAGATTAGGCCAAACTCATCACCAGGTACAGCCAACAATATCACCCGGTATGGCCCCTGTGTGGCTGAGAGAAGCGGCCGCACCAGTACGAGCGGTGACTCTTCAGTACGGGCACTCCTCCAGAGCAGAGACTTGCCGCCCCTTACCGCGGCGCATACCAGTGACCCTGCGCGGGGACGGCTATTTCGTGACGGCACCGTCTGCAGCGAGCATAAAGACTTTATGCCTCTGGCTTGCGGTGTTTTAGCCACCACGGTTGCTGTGAAATCTTTGATTTCCGGACTGGCGCCGTTTTCACTCTCCGGAAGATATTCGTAGAGGGCACCGACCAGCGGCACATCTGAGAAATGCTGACCGAAGGCAATCATCAGGCATTGATGGGAAAGTTCGAGTTCTTCACCGAGCGCGACCAGATCGAAACCAGCGACACTGGCTCTATCTAAAAAGAATCGCGGCGGAATAAGCGCCGCCGCAGCGAAGCGGTCGGCATATTGGCTGAGTCGCGGCTCGCTCATTACGACGTAATCCGAGTCCAGCTCACCGATGTTTTGTTGGATGATCTCAAAAAGCTCGTGGAAGATGGTGTATTTCTGAGTGGCCGGCTTGTCACTCGCCGAATAATGGATGTACCACGATCCGTTGGCTTTCATGCTGGTGCCGCCGCTCTTCAGGTAGCCTACCGACTCGATATTGATGCCGAAAGACCGTATCAGCTCAACGGTTTCAATCAGAGTTGGTGTGCGCTCAAGCTCGGCATAATCTCTGAAGACAGCACCCAGGCGCACCGGGTCGGTGGCGTGTCGGCCTTTTTCATACTCGAGGATATGGCCGCAGAGATTGCTCAGGCTGGGTGGTACGGGCATCGCGCTCCCTATGTGTAGTTAGTTTAGACAGACAGTATCTTTTTTCCCGTCAGAGTTTCGTAGGTGATAACAACACCTTTTTTCCCCTCGACGTCAAGGCTTTCACCCCTGATCCGGGTGCCAAGCTTGTAATCGGGGTCAGCCAGGACATACTGGAAAGCCGCGTCGATTCGCTCCTCGGCGGTAGCGGTCACCTCCGGCTCGTCCATGTAGCCGGCCTCAAGCAGAAGCTCCCTGACCGTGACATTGTAAGCCCGGGCCAGCTTTTTGAGGATATCCGGCCGCGGTGGCGGGCGGTCTCCCTTCTCCAGCTGGGCAATATAAGCGTTGGAGACGCCGCATTCTTTCTCGACATCGCGCAGGGACATGCGCCTTCGGTTGCGTAAACCCTTCAGGAATTGGCCGAAATTAGATTCTTCCATATTTCACCTCCTTCCCTGTTTTTACAGTACTGTAACACAATTGCTAATGTATAGCAAGCACTTACGTGAAATATCAAGGTTTTAGTGCTTGACACACCCGAAAAACCTGGCTTATAATAAGCCCATGCAAGCCGTCGAGGCCCCCTTGGAAGATCTCTTCAAGCATAACCCTGAAATTTTAAAGGTATGCCGGGAGATTGGCTGGGGCAAAATCGAGATAGCAGTTAGAGACGGCAAACCGGTAATGGTGACGATGAAGAAAGACATCAAGCTAAACTAACAGAATAACAAGCCGAATCGAAAACGATAGGCGCTTAGGGCTGGAAATGGCCCGAAGCGCCTTTATTTTTTCCCAAAACAAGCGTCTTCAAGGGGGAAAACGAAATGGTGGTAATAACAGTCAGAATCAACAAGGCGGCTATGCTGCGGGCCATCGCCAGGCGAAACATGACGCAAAACATGTTTGCCGCTCAGGTCGGGGTCTGCAGCGGTTACCTCTCTCAGATCATATGCGGGGCCAGAAATCCGTCGCCACAGATGCGGGGGAAGATTCAGGACGCTCTCGCTCCCCTAACCTTCGACGACATATTCATCCTTGAGGAAAGCGACGATGGCGACTAAGACGGTTGAGCAGCAGGAAAGCCAGTGCTGCGAGTTACCGGCACCAGTCGAAGAAACTCTGCTGATCCGGCAGAGGCTGCGTAATCTTTGCGAGCTGGCCATTGCTATCGGGCAGCAAGAAGGCTTGCTGACCAACCACAACGATAACGAAGCAACAGATTCAGAAGGAGGAGGTTCATCATGCCGACCGAGGGAGTGATAGTAGTCATCAGGCTGGGAATCGAACAGGAAAGAGAAAGCGGCACCCCGGGCAGAGATAAGGTCCGGCTGGAAGATGGTGTCACCGAAAAAGAACTTATCGAGTTATGGGATCGGGCCAAGATGAAAGTCTGGCATCATGACATCCGAAACTACCAGGTTAAGCGTTGGTTCGAGAAAAACTGCCATATCGAAGCAGATCTCGATGACTTCAACTCACCTTTGCCGCCAGGCAAATTTTCCGCCGATGGGCTGCAACGTTTTCTCAGGGCAGTAGAGCGTGAATTAGCTTACTAAGACCGAGATTTTCAGAAACGAGGCATTGTTCTATGGCTGTTAGCAGAATGTTTCAAATAGACGGCAAGCGGATGAAGACGTGGAACGTCGTGCATGGGTGCCGTTTTAACTGTTCTTATTGCTCCGTCAAGACGCTGGTGGAAACTCGGCTCCGTAACACCCCCAGGTATGCCATTGGCATGACTCCGGGGTTTTCTGAGCGGGAAATGCGCAAGCCTTTCCATCCCGGCGAGTGGGTTTTTGTCGGTTACATGGGCGATATAGCCTGCCAGCCGGAAGCCAATATCCTTCGGGTCATCGAGCGGATCAGGACCCGGCCACAGGTTAATTTCTATATGCAATCCAAAAACCCTCGGGTGTTTGTAAATCTGATTGAAAAATATGGCCGACAGGTATTTCCGAAGAACTGCTGGCTGGGCACAACCTTAGAGACCACTTACCGGGTCCCTTACAGCAAGGCCCCGGCGCCGATTCAGCGTTTCGAGGCCATGGCAGAACTAACACTGAAATATGGCCGCAGAACAATCGTATCAATCGAACCGGTGATGGACTTCAGCCCGACGGTGTTTGCTTTCTGGCTGGCAACGATTGAGCCGGATTACATCTTCATCGGCGCCGATAATTACGGACACCGACTACCTGAGCCGCCGCGTGCCAAACTTCGGGAGTTTATCGAGCTGCTGCGGCATGACCACCCAAACGTGATTCTAAAGCCCGGGCTGGAGAGGTTGTTATGAATTACGACGAAGCCCGCCGCCGGTACAATGCCGGAGAACATGTCCCGTCATGTTTTCTATCCAAAGACGGCCGGCTCCGATCCAAGCACTGTTTTCCAAACGGCAATCCGTTCATGGGGCCGCCTATCCGGCAGGACACGCCTTATCTTTACCCGGAAGATCCAGCGCCGAAGCAAAACCCTGCCACCCCCGCACCCTCGACTTCCGATGAGATTGCCGCCCTGCGCCGGCAGATAGGCTACCTTCAGCGGCAGATTGACAAGTTGAGCGCCCAACAGAAACGTGAACAGGTAGGTGTCCAGTTATGAGCCTGCCTCAGATCACTGAAACTATAGGGGGCTATGACTACGATTGGACACAGGAGCAGGTACGGATTGAGTGCCGACGCCTGAAATTCTCCGGAGATGACCTGAAAGGGGAAGTGACGGTTTCTTCCACGTCCCCGGCCGTCAGCGCCAATCATATTCACCGCTCGACCTTCAACTTCTCGTCCGATATCGCCCGTACCAGGATGGTCAAAACGCTTTCCGAAAAGACATCCGGGCTGGATCTCAACTGGAACGGGTTACTGGAGCAGGTTTGTTATTACACGCTGGAACGTCAACGGCGCGGTGAATCCGCGGTGGAGATTGACTCATCCCAGACCGATATTGAGCCGCCCAAGTATCTGCTCAAACCATTCCTGATTAAAAATTATCCTTCCATATTTTTTGGCGACCCGTCATCCGGCAAATCATTAGTGGCGCAGCTTATAGCGGCAACGGTAACACTGCCTTGGTACCTCAACCCTATGGGATGGGATGAGCCAGCACAACCTCTAAACGTGCTATACCTCGACTGGGAGACGGACCGCAACACCATCGCTTGGACCTCCCGCTGTATCGAGAGAGGCATGGAAACCGGTCCGTTCTACTATCATTACCGACGCTGTCAGAGACCGTTACACGAGGACAAAGAGCAGATCGTCGAGTGGTGCGTCGAAACCAAAGCCGATATAACCATCATTGATTCCTTGGGCATGGCCGTCGGTGGAGATCTCAACGCCACGGAGCCGGCCCTGAACTTCTGGAATGCTTGGCGCAAACTTAAAACTACTAGCCTCATACTGGCTCACGTCAGAAAGGATCAGGGCGACGGCGCCAAACGTACTGTCTACGGCAATCAATACTACACTGCTGAAGCCCGCTGCGTATGGGAGGTCAAGAAATCCCAAGATGCTGGTGAGGACTGCCTTGAAATGGCTCTTTATAACCGCAAGCCTCCGCCATTCGCTAAAATACACAACCCACTCGGCCTGCACTTCCAGTTTGACGACATCGACGACAACGGTATCGCACACTCACTGATCGCCACTAATCAGAAGCCGGAAAACGTTGGTGATTTTATGAAATCTCAATCTACACAAACACAAATAATGAGCCTTCTAAAAGAAGGTGCTGTCACTCAAGAGGAAATCATCGAAACACTGGGCATCACCAAAAACAATGCATGGGTCACCCTTAAGAGACTTAAAGACAAAAACAAAATTATGAAACTTGGCGATGGACGCTGGGGACTTACTTATAGTGGTTAAACTTACTTACAAACTTACAACTTACAGTGTTCCCCCTAAAGGGGGGGAACTGTAAGTAAGTTGAGCAACTTACAGGGAAACTTACAGGTTTTGAACGTAAAACTTATAGAACTTACAAAACAACTTACAGGTGTAAGTAATGGCAAAACTTACAGGGGTTGTCAGGAGTTATTAGACACAAGAAAAAAGGGGGTTGAATTGATGAAAGTCGCCTTATACGCCCGAGTCAGCACCCGGGATAAAGACCAGAACCCGGAAGTGCAGCTGAGTGCCATGAGGGAATACTGCCAGCGCCAGGGGTGGGAAATTATCGGGGAGTATGTCGATAAGGCATCCGCTGCTGATTTTAACCGCCGTGATGCCTGGGCGCGGTTGATGAAACACGCAGCCTCCCGCCGATTCAATGCTTTGATAGCCTGGAAACTAGACCGACCATTCCGGGACACCATTATGGCGTTGACTGTTGTCAAAATGTTGCGGGGTTACGGACTGGATATCCATTTTATGACCCAACCCGAACTTTCTGTTGCTGGTCCGGCCGGGGATCTGATGATGACCATCTATGCAGGGTTTGCCCAGTTCGAAAGAGACCAGATCAGGGAGAGAGTCAACGCCGGATTAGCCCTTGCGCGTAAAGAGGGCAAGGTATTCGGTCGCAGACCCGCCGAAGTGGACGTTGCTAAAGTTTGTAACGCCTACCACAAGGCAGGTGAAGGGCGTGGGCGGTGGGCAAGAACTGCTGAAATTATCCGGGAGGAAACCGGGCTGAAAATGAGCCGCGGTTTCGCGCATAAAAGACTCAGCCGGGCTGCTGAGATCGAGGGGGTGACGGTTGATGAATATGTTACAAAACACATCTTTGGCAACATTCAATTTCTGGGCCCTGGTCGCGATTAAAAATAATCCATTTTGCAGGGGGTGTTTTGTAACAAAATGTTTAGATCGTCTGGGAGCCATTAAAATGACCCTCCGCTTTCAGATTTTGAAGTGCCCCCGGTGTGGCGGGAGTTTCGCTAATGACCCGGTAGTGGAGTTTTCCAGCTGCATCAATTGCGGGCACGATATCACTCCAGGCAATGAGGGAAAGATCATACGAGGTAAATGGCCGGAGGTGCTACACGACGGCCGGGCACTTGGCTTGGAAGCTACATGCCGCAAATGGCGCCTAGGAAAGACCGCCCGCAAGAGACTTAAAAAAGAGTTGAGAGAAGCATTGAAACAATAAGGGCCTGTGGTTGCCCAGAGTGTGGAGTGCTTTGTTATTATGGAGGCGATATTGAAGGCTACAGAATACACTGCTTTCAATATATGAAATGCCAAGACGATAACAAAATTCGCAAGAAAGCGGTTCAGGCAAGTCCAGTTAAAATATCATAGATATTTTAACTTAGCTTTTTAAAAAAAGAGCTTAGAGTTGTAGGAATCAATCTTGGGATATTACCTGAGTCATCATTCCCTGTTTTTAGGGTTAACAAAAAATACAGAGGACTTTTACTTTTTTCTATCTTGGATCTGATTTCTTGAAGCTTTGTTGTAAGCATCAAATGTAAATCAGACACGCTGATATGATTCTTCTTTGTTCGCTCTAAACCTGCAATCCATACAACACTAATTTGGGACGTAATTATGGCTTGTTCGTGTTCCACTTTGGCTCTGATATCTTTTGTTATCCAAACATATTGTTTGCCACCAAGGTAAGGTATCAAATATTGGTCTTGCAATCCTTGTTCCCCGACAAATTCATCATGCCAACTTATGATAGGATGTCCCACTGATTTGAGAATCGTCGCTATCTGACGGGGCAAACATTCATCAAGTAGAAATTGGACGTTGTTTTGTTGCTTTCTGGATTTGGTCTTCCCAGTCAATGGCCTCTTTAATCCTTTTCGATGAAATCACGTACATGTAAGCAAGAGAATCCACACTATCACCAGCCTCATGAAATGACCACAATACTTGTGTGGGAATACGAGTTCCGCTTATACAAGGTTCGCCAAACTGGATTTGAGGGTCTAATAATATATCTTGCTTTGGCTCCCATTTTCCTGCCAATCCACCTAAATCAAATGTAAGCCCATGCGTAGGTTTCATATATTCTGTAAAGAAATCCATGGCTGATTGTAAATATCTAGAAGCAGCTACTGGTGTGTCACCAATCTTGATAAAAATATTGGGTACAGCACTCCAAAACTCAGCCATTGCAAACGGGTATTGCCATCCAAATTGTTTCTTAAGGATTTTATCGGTTTGGACAATTTCCCGATGTTTAATTCCATGCGCTCGTAATGTCGCTATCACTCGCATCGTTATTAGGTCATAAAAATTTATAAATGA
This sequence comes from Dehalogenimonas sp. THU2, assembly GCF_039749495.1. Lineage (NCBI taxonomy): Bacteria > Bacillati > Chloroflexota > Dehalococcoidia > Dehalococcoidales > Dehalococcoidaceae > Dehalogenimonas > Dehalogenimonas sp. THU2. Next base: position 14,919 of record NZ_JBDLLU010000014.1, read on the forward strand.
GTGCTTGGCATCATATCCACCAAGATAACCACCCGATAAACCTTGTTTAATCCACCAATGTAGATGGCGCGTATTTAAATGAAGCTTAGAACATTCGCGCATGCGTTTGGGAAACGTACCGTAGATGTACGTAGTCGCTTCAGAAACGGAATAGGCACCAGCAGGTATGATTTGGTTCATATTATTGCCCTCCTTTGTGATAGTGTGACATACCATCCGAAGGGACTGTAAAATCGAGCCAACAGTTTTATTTCAACGCCAACTTACAAAACAAATTTGGTCTCTATCCATCAGAATAATAGCAGAGGTTGCACTATCTGACAATTGTTGGTGTCCCCGAGGGAGAAAACGGATTTGGTTATCCCAGGAATGACGATTGGCAACGGGGTCCTTTTTGCCTGGTTTCCAATCCCGCTATTATTCTTCGGCATCGGACATCGCGCTCATGCGGTACTTAATATCGTAGTTGATGATAAAGTCAAGTTCTTCTTCGGTAAAACCGTAACGCTTCGCGAGGACACGGTCTATTTCATCAATGATGTGCTTTGACCCACTTGGATTAAATATCGTCTGTTCCCTGCTTCCAGTTGTTGCGTAATCTTGAACTCGCCCTTTGGCATTCTTCTGTAAATCAAGAACCAGTTGTTTACCCAAACATGAAAGCTCTCTAATTAAAGGCTCCTCTGCCTCGAAATAAAAGGGGAAACTGAAAATCATATAGTCTTTACAGTTATACATATCGAAGTGCAAGGTGTAATACCACCACCAGAGATTCGAACTCAATACAGCTAACACCGCTCTGACATCGGTTTCTTCGGACAAACAAGTAACTTTATTGCATTTACTCTCCGACTCAAATGGAACGTCCATGAAGATCTTGTAATAACGACCGCCCGCTGTCCGGTAGCAAAGTTTTTGACCTGTGGTATGTTTGTTGGGAGAAACAAGCTCTCGAAGAATATGTTCACTCAAGATTTTATTCATGATACTTGATTCGATTGACGACCTTATCTTGGGTTCAGCGAATGGGAATAGTCTCGGAAAACCGATGGTGGATACGTAGCAAAGATTCTTAAACAAAAAATCTCGATATTCCGGGTTCCATCTCAAATATGTCGTGGTGTAGACGAGATTTTGCTTTGCACCCTTGGTAACTTTGCTGATAATTATAGTTAGGTTCATGTCTACGCCAACGAATAATTTACTGGGTCTAACGGCGTATATTGAAATCCATGCGGTGCTAACCGATTGATACAAGGCTTTTACGAATCCTTCCATTCGTGGTGTAGATGTTGAACTTATTGGAACAATGATTCCGTTAAAACCTTTCTCTCTCGCCAGCTTCAGTGTGCGTTCATAGATAAAAGCATAAAGGTTGCCGGTATTTGACGTTGTCAACGAATCAAGACGAACATTATACTTAAATTTACCTTGACTGTACTCGACGTATGGCGGGTTTCCGATTATCACATCGAAACCGCCATTCTTCACCATTATCCGGTAGAACTCCACAAACCAATGGAACGGCTGATGGCTCTCACGCCAGCTATCGAATTCAGTCTTCCTATTTAGATTTACGCCGTAGTCGGTCGCCAAGTAACGGTTAAGCTCATCCCGAAGGTTAGCCAACCGCGCCTGTAGTTCGCCTTTGGCATCCGAATAATGGTTCGGCTGCATGCCATATTCGGTTTGCTGTTCGCGGAACCGAGTGAATGCCTTGTCGGCCAACTCAGCGCTTTCGTTGATGCGCGTGAGCGCGGCCAGATCGTCGGGCGATAACATGCGGAAACTGGCGCCTGCCATGGTCATGGCTTTCTTAACAGCTTCCAGCGACGTAAAACCCACCAATGTGTTGCCGGCACGGATATTGAAATCAATGTCCGGCAGTGGCTCTACATCTTCGAAGCGCTCCACCTGGGCGACTAATTTTAGGAACAACCGAAGCTTGCAGATTTCGACAGCCTCGGCCATGATATCCACGCCATACAGGTTCTTGAGAACGATGGACTTCAAGATGAAATAGCTACGGGAAGGGTGTCTAGAGCGATCATTAGCCTGATCAAGCACCTTGCGGAAGTCGGAGTACTTCTCAGGGTGGTGTATCACGCCGGACGAGTCCAGCTCCCCGACGAAGACCTCCATACGGTCGAGACAAGCCTCGTAAAGGGGCTCTAGGATATTCAGGGCTGCGAACAAGAAAGCCCCTGAACCGCAGGTGGGGTCGAGAACCGATATCTGCTCGATGCCCTGATAAAATGCGGCCAACAATTCGGTCCCTTCGAACTCCGCGATAGCATCTTGAGCGAATTGGCGCAGGTCGAGGTTATAGGTAATGAAATCGTTGATAGAATGAATTTCACCGGCTGCAAGTTTGGCACGCACCTCAAGGCAGCGCGTACGGCGCGCCACATGCTCGCGCCAGGTTTCAGTTGGAAGGGCGAACTCATCGTTCGCAGGACGATTCCAACCACTTCTTTTGGACATGTCGCCAATCCCGGCTTCGATATCTGCCGGGAGAGGTAGATCAACGCCCTTCTTCACGGCGTTGTAGATGTAGTGGTCAGGATCATCCTTGAGCAAACGCCACAAAGAGGAACCAGGCTGGAAAGCGACGGCGCATTTCTTCGCTGCTATATCGAACAGAAATGGCACGATGGTGCTTTTACTGATGTATTCGGTTATGTCCTCCTTGGTGTAATAGGCTCCCATGTCTTTTTGGTTGATGTACTTCTCGAAGATGTAGCCCAACACGTCGGGATTTATCTCGTTACCAGGACGGTTGATCCGAATATCCAAATGCCATTCCCAATCGTCGAAGAAATCGAAAAGCCGCTCGAAAGCCTCGTCCGGGATCTGGATATCGGGATTTGCGGCCTCGAGTTGGTGGGTGTCGAAAAGGCCGCCGTTGAGATATGGAACTTTCCCCAGCAACATTTTTAGTTCCATGGTGCGTTCGCTTTCGCGTTGCCCCAAACCCTCATGAAAAAGACGGCACAGGAAGGCGCGGTAGAATGAATGAAACTTGTCACTGCCCTGTGTGCCACGCACTATCTCCAGACGGTGGCGCAGGTACCCCATATCACCGTCCAGAAAACCTTTCTTCTGGATGAAGTAAATAAACATCAGGCGGTTCAACATCAAGGATGCGTACCACTGACAGTCGGCCACTGCTTCTATTCCTTGGATGAACGAGAGGAAAGCCTTATGCTCGTCCTTGAAACGCTCATAGAAGCGTTTAGTCACGCGATCAACGTCGAATGCCTGGCGGGTTTTGCTGAGTACGTCAACGATGGTCAGTTTCTCTTCTTCCTCGATGCTGATCATGAGCGTCTGCAGCTTTTGGATTAAGGAGTCGCCCGTTTGCCCACATGTGTAGGTATGTTCTCGGCGGGCACTAGGCTTGCCTTTCTCGCGCCGGACCCATTGCCAGGTTTGCGTTGTCCTATCCCGGTCAACAAAAATAACGATATGCTCATGGGCGCTCTTGGCCACCTTCCGGTCGATCTTGCCGCGGGTAACGTAGTTAGGTATCCTTCCATCAATTCCCGGCTGGCATTCATAAGCCACCATACCGTGCTTCTCAGCAACGGCGCTCAAAACATAGCTATGACCGTCCTGTTCTACAATGAGAGGCGTGGCGCGGTGGTGGTTCCAGCCGAGCTCCTCAATGAAGAGAGCCGGGAGATTGCACGTTTTCAGCTTTTGGCGCAGAGATGCAACGGCTTCAGTCATTGGTTAACCTTTCTCGGAAAATAACCCCATCGAGCAGATGATACGAGGCTCAGCCTCGACTTCTTCTTCGATTACGATGCTCAAGCGGTCTTCTGCGCGCAGGGCAATAACCAGTTCGGCCAGAGTATCGTCACCAATGCCGGACTTGAGCTGACGATTGAGCGTGTCGATGGCGGCTTGACGCAATGGATAGCGGTAAACATCATCGATAACCTTGTGCAACTCGTCGCGGTCGAACAGTGTTCCTTGAACTTGAGCGGCGTAGCGTTTAAGGCGTTCGTAGGTGCGGAAGCGGGCACCCGAGGGACGTCCCAGCTGCCCACCTACCAGTTTTTCGTCGGCGCACACCTGTTTAACAGCTTCCTCAACCAGGTGATGATGGTACCCTCGGCGGGGTATGGCCGGTGTTTTCGGCTCGCAGCAAGCCGCATCGAGAATTCGCAACTGGGACTGCGTGACGCTCTTGCCCTCTTTATCCACCCAGGCCAGAGAATCGTTGCCCTCCGCCGTTCGAACATATACCAGTACACCCTGCGGCAGTCCGGCTTTACTCTCATGCCCGCGGGTGGAATAGACGACGTCAGACAGATCAGAGATGGTTTTCAGAAGTGATGGGTCGGTATCGACGGCGTTCTTCCATATCTGATAGGCGTAGGAGGACAGGTCTACCTCTGTATCAGTTTCACCGTCAAAAATACCGGCTCTCTCGTTATATAGATCCATGATAGGTTGTTTCCCGTCATCATCCTCAAAGAAAGATTCGTCGGTACCCACCACCTCGGCGTTTTCTTGCAGACGTTGCTTCACCCGGGCGCGGAGTTTGATGATGCGTTCTATGCCATCGGCAGGCAGGAAGGAGTAACATAAAATCCTTTCTGCTTTCTGTCCGATGCGATCCACGCGCCCGGCGCGCTGTACCAGCCGGATAATGGCCCAGGGCAAGTCGAAATTGACCACGATATGCGCGTCCTGCAGGTTCTGGCCTTCGCTCAGGACATCAGTAGCTACCAATACGCGGATTTGCTGATCGGGAGGAAAGACGGCTGTCTTCTCGTTGCTCTCGGGGCTGAACCGCCAGGCATCCATGGTTGGATCTGCTGAATCCCCGGTCACGCCCTGGATTCCTTTGACCCCCAATTTTGCCATTTGCTCGGACAGGTAATTTACGGTATCTGCGAACTGGCTGAAAATCAAAACCTTGTTGTCCGGATGCTGCTCGTTGACCAACTTAATCAGTGCTTCTAGTTTTGAGTCTTTGCTGACATCCCAAATTCCGCAGAGTTTTAACACAGCGATGAGCGCCCTGGCATCGGCTTCAAGGTGAATGGCAAGGTCTTTTTTGAATATTGTGGATCGCAGCCATTTGAAGCGGTTCTTGCCTTGTCCCGCATAATATTGATAAGTTTTTGCCGCCTGGTTCAAAAAGTCCGCTTCGGTAGGAATGTGGTTGATATCCAGATTCGAGGTATAGACTTCGTTTTCATCATTATCAAACATCACAGCCGTAGATTCGTCGGGATCGGCGTCGGACGTCCGCGTGTCCAGCAGTTCCGCGGCTTGCGCACCAAGAGGGATATCAAGACCGTTCCTGATTGCGAAGAGCACCACATAATTTCGCAGGATATGGCGATGGATGGACTGTAGGAACGCCGGACCGCCACTCTCCAGCCTTTTAAATAGGTTCACGCGGCAGAAGCCCATCAATCGTTTACCGCCGCGGGATAGATCTAGCAATATCTTGTTTTCGGCGGAGGTAGGTGGCGGGACGGGTTTTGGCACTACATACTCCCCCAAGCCGTAGCGGGGTAGGTTCAAGACGTTAATGATGTCGACGATCTTGCTCTGGTACAGACGCGCGTACTGGTCATGCGGGTCATCATCTCTTATTTTGAATTTGGCGGTTTTGGGTACCCTCATCGGAAAATATGATTTCGAACCATCCTCGAAAAGCAGATACTTTCTTCCAGTCTCATCCGGCTCCGCGTAATTGTCCTGAACGAAACTCCTGGTGCGACGCACCATATAAAGGCGCATAATGTCGCGCCAGTCATCCGCCCAAACGCTATGCTCGAAAGCCGCCAGGGATCGCAAAGCACACTGGTGCTGGCGGATAAACTCGGTGTCACCTATCTCTTTTATCGCTCTCTCAGGTCTAATGCCAATATCTTTATCTTCAGCTAAAAACAGTCGCAACTGCGCGGAAAGATCCAGATAAGTCTTGTTATAGGGCGTGGCCGTAAGTAAGATGCACTTGCTTTCGTTTTCCTGCACGTATTCCGAAATGGCACGATAGCGGCGGCCTTCTTGATTACGTAGGTTATGGCTCTCGTCGATAATCACCACACGGTGCCTTCGCAATGTGGGCAGTATCTGTATCACACGGCTCAACGAAACGACTTTCCCTATGATTCGATACCGATCGACATAGTCCTGCCACATCTTTACGAGGTTCTTGGGGCAAATAATCAGTGTCTCCAGCGACTGGTCGTCCTGGAAAATGCGCGCCAGTGCGGTTGCTACCAGTGTCTTCCCCAATCCGACGACGTCTCCTATAAGAACGCCGCCCCGTTTGTTGAGATGATGGGCGGCAATTTTTACAGCGGCCGTCTGGAACTCAAACAACCGGTCGCCGAAATCGGCCGGAATCTTATACTCGGAAAGACCTGCGCGTGCCTCCCGGGAAAGATGGTAAGCCATTTTAAGATAGATGTGATAGGGGGGAGGCTGCTTTTCACGAGCCCAACTGGTATCGATAATCTCGGCGAGCTCTGCAGAGATATCGAGACACCACCGGTCATTCCAGCGTTCGTTAAACCACTTTCCGAGCTTCTCGCATGCGTCCTGGTCGAGCACATCTACGTTCAATTCACCCTGTGTCGCCAGACCAGCGAAAGTGAGGTTGCTGCTGCCAACAAAACCGGCGCATGGGTTGTTCGGATCGGTCCTGTGAAGCAGGTAGAGTTTGGCGTGAAGCGACTGCTTCAAGTAAAGCTTGACGAAGACCTTGTTAGCCTTCAACTGGGCGCTGAGACGGCGTAATCCTGCTTCATCATCGTTCGTCGGAGCCCCTATCAACAATTGGTCATGGAATTCTTGAGCCACCTGTTTTTTTAGCCTGAGTATCTCCTGCTGATCGGGCGTTCCACGCTGCGATAAGCCCATCAGCGAACGAAGCTGTTCTCGGGGCAAGGGTTGCATACCGATAAGCAGGCGGCAGCATGCCTCTTCACCGCCACACCACGGCTCGATGTATTGATCTATGTGTTTCCAACCGCGCAGATTGAAGTAACCGACGCAAAAATCTGCACGTTCGGAGACTTCAAGAGAATCGCGAAGAGCGCGGAGAAGTACTAACTCAATATTGTCGAAAATCCTTGGCATATAGCACTCTCTCCACGTAGGAATAATTTTGGAAATCCGCCACAGAAGCTAGACGTTTTTCGTTAGGGCATATTACCATCAGAATGGATTTGTATCAATGTAATCCACCAGCATTTGGGCGGTATTGAATAAGATAGGTCATAGTGTCTGTGTTCCCATGGCTTATTGGTTCGTTATATTAAAAGCACATTAATGTAACATTAGAGCCCTAATGTTACATTTGGCAATCGTGAGCAAACGTGCCGAATACGGGTGCCCGGAGGGAGCATCCCCGTTCCTGGACCAAAATTTTTTTAAATTTTGAAACAGTTGGCCTAAACCACTTAACTAATTACAGTGTATCGTGTTTGGTAGCTGATTCAGTTTTATCACCGTGCGAAGTGATCCAAAACGGAATGCCTTTACGCCGTGTGTTTACGCCCTTATAATCAACTGGATAATAAAAGGGCTGGGTTTTTGCCTACTATTTCCATGGTTATACCGTCCAATACCCCCGCACTCACTAACAGGGGGTGGCAAACACCATATAGAAACCATAAGAACAACTCGTAAAAGGAGCTCGCTGTGATAGATTCCGCAAAGAATGGGTTTGATCCAATGTGGGATATTCCGATTACAGGCGGGCTCCGTTGCGTATCAGAGCTCCGTAAACATCTCTCTATCCAAGAAAAGGAATACCTTACTTTCGATAGTCGACTATCGAATGATTGCCGAAGTTATTTTCTTTACATCGCTCTAGATGAGGTTACGAAAGCATCCACACATCTAATGCGTCTCCGGGAATTACTAGATCATGAGACTAAACCACCCCAGAAGAAATTGGTTTCTCGACTGGTGACTACTAGTGTCTTTGAAGAACAGCATATGCGTATCAGACGTCTACTTGAGCTATTAATAAATTTGGTTCTATTCTCTTCAACAAACGATCAAGCATATTATCGTCACTTATTATTACTTGAAGATTTGGCACACAACTCAGGGATGGACAAAGACCTTTATGATTTTTGGGGACAATCTAGTCTCCGTATCCAAGACTATACAAAATCCCAAATCCAATGGATTCATGATGCGGAATCTAAGGTTGACTTGGTTTCTTGTTGGTATTTGAAAAACCAACGTCCGATTTTGCGTTCAACGGTTAAACAATTGGCTGCAGAAAATATTTTGAGTTCGTTTCGATCTCGTTTTAAACAAGCCCTTCTTTCTTTGACTAATACTGAACGAATTACCTGCGGTTATTCTTACTATTGGATATTTGGAACTTCAAGCGAAAACATACATTTCAGATCCAGCCGTTTGGATAATAACTTATCACTTGATGAATGGAGAATGCATATTCAAAGAATAGGACTTCTAATCTATTTGATAATTGACCGATGTTATCAAATTATGGGTAAACCAGTCGCATCTCAATGCGAAGAGATTTCGAAAAGCTTAGAGAATGAGGCTAGGTCATCTTCGATCATTAGAGATAAGACCGTGGGAGTATATGAATTAGGAGATTTAGTTTTTGCATATGGAGAACGTTCTAAGATTATAGAAATTAAAAATTCTCCCTATGGGTATCGGACATATAAAGTAAATTATCTCGACGATAAACAAAATAAGGTGAAAGAAGATTGGTGTCCTGCACCGTATATACAACCATATCAACCCATGAAAATAATCTTTAAAAAGTAACTTCTTGATGGTTATACGGCAGTAAAGAAACGGCCCCCTCAACTAACTGATAGCTACGCCCTATCGTCCAACACCCTTCTCCGCAGGCAGGTGCGATAATAATTGATGAATTCCTAGCGATACCACGTTTACCGACTTGTGACGCTAATCTCCCTTAGTTTTGGCTCGCAGTGTCTCAGAAAGTAGAAGCCCCGGGTGTCAGCGGCAGGTTAAAACAGCGTATAGGATGTGCCGATAATGGTAGGACCAGAAACACGGAAGCTGATCATGCTCTTATTGGTCAGAGGATTGGCCGAGTTCTGGATATAGACTGGTGAGCCATCCGGAGCGGTGTAGGTTTGAGAAGGCGTGTTGATATCGACCCTGTAAGCGGTGCCATTAATTCTCCACTCCTGGACTTTCCACTGCGCCAGACCATATCCGGTACCAAGCCCTGAGACCGTGGCTATTTCGCCGGCGGTATATAGCCGGTCGTTCTGCAGTATTAGCTGCCCTTGGAGTACAGAGACTTGATCTAGGGTGATCTTATACCCTGTCCCCGGGCCTACACCTCCACCGCCCTGTGATATTGCGGACATTGACAGATTTCGCACGGCATATTGCCCTGTGGCCTGCCCGAATATCTGTGGGTATTCCCGGGCCCGTATCTTGGCAGTGATGGTATGAGTCCCGACTGGTAAAGCCCCGATGGGCACGCTTCGGTTGACTTGCTGCGTTGGGTCGTTCTCAAAACCCCAACCGACCAATGATGGAATAATAACTTCCCACCGTCTGCCGGTTTCGTCTAATAATTCGACCTCGGCATACCAGCCTTGACCGAGGAATGGCCTTCCCTGGCGTTCTATAATAAATGCCAGGTTGACGGTTATGGTTGCATAGGGGTCGCTGACGTTAATCTGAACAGCCTTTGTGGCCAGCGCAGCGTCAGCCGGGGCGATATCTCCCTCATCGACATCAGGCGGCGGATTGTTAGGTGAAGGCAAGTACTTCTTGATAACCAGATAGCCGCCGACAGCCAGCGCGCCAAGTAGCACCACAGTTATCCAGTCGGTACCACTGCCGGTATTGACGACTAAAGTCGACGGTTGAGTCTGCGCGGATGTTTTGGCTGTGGTCATTTATCCGCTCTCCTCAGAGCGTATTCCTTAACAAGTACCGGCATGACCGGCATCTCGTAATATGGTTGCCATGGCTCACCGAGATGCGCCGCGAATTTAGCTGTCCGCGCCCAGCAGTATTGGTACCGATTGACGATTCGGGGAAACCGCCCTAGCGTGACACGAGACAGTACCGCCAACGGATAATCAAGTGCGTCATAACCATCGGCGCCGTATCTTCTGATAAAACGGTCGCATTCCGCCTGCTCCACTGGACGACTGATCCAATTAATAACCCTCGGTCGCCGACCACCGCTTTTATAGATAGCCACGTCCAGCGGAATGCGCCGATCGCCGGTACAGCTGCCAAAACGAAGCCATAGCGTGCTGCCATCAGCTTTCTGCCATGTTTCATTGGTACCATCAAGCACCTCATCCATGATCCAGCCATAAAACCTATCGTGACCAACGACCTGGGCGGTGTGCCACCATCCCCACCACTCCTGCCAGTTATCACGCACCCATTCGTCTGGGTCAAAATGGCGGAAGCCTGGCGCCAAAACCCCGGCCAGCGGGCCCCGGCGCGGCCACAGCAGAATTGAGCCGAGGCGAATATTTTCCTGATTTTCAGGGCTTATTTTTGTCTGGGTAGTGTGATTCATCATCCTCTCCGAAAAATCGGCTGTTTTCTGACCCCTTCAGCGCAGATAGCCGTTTTCTTTCGCTTTCTGACAATGGAAAACCCCATTTGCCGTTTCTAAACTCCATACCCCGGTTTGTCATTTCAGAAGGTGTCATACACCCGCGAGAAAGCCAGCTTCTTTTGGCATCTTTAAATATTCGATGGGTATCGAAAGCTTTGACGCTACTGAAATCCAAACCGCATGCGATACATTTATTCATCTTCATCTCGTTAAAGACCTCCGCGTATTATCCCCACACCCAGTCATAGGCAGGGTCTAACCGCCACATTTTAAATTGTGCATCCCAAACCCAGTCGACCCATACGCCTGCCAAATCAGCGTACACAGGTGCCGGTTTCGGTGTGGTCGGGCCGGCTGGTAAATCATCAAGCTCTTCGCGCCACATGTTGGCATAATCCAAATCCCATCGGTCTCCAGTCCAGTAGAACGGAATCACATCGTATCCGTTGTTGTTGTACGACCTATACGGTTCTGGTTGAGGCGGTATTACCACTTCTTCCACCTCATACCATGCCGCGTTCCAGTTAAGTTTCCAGACTGAGCCATCCCAAGCGTAGGGCACAAACCACAAAGCACCTCCCTGCCAATAGGTATAATGTGCCGGTTGAGGCGGTCTCGGGGGCGGATTTACCGGTGGTGGAGGCTCGATCGGATTCGGCTCAATCGGTGGGGCGACACCGCCTCCACCGCCTCTGGCACTGCTGAGAAGCGGGTTGTTGGTCATCAGCCATTCGGTGTAATACTGGCCGTTCCAATAATCGGTGTATCCGCCGTCAGGAGTCCGGTAGACCGTATAATCAGGCCGGTTCAAAACCTGCCATTGATAGTAATCCATACCGCCCGGATTGGCCGACTTATAAGCGGCGTAACCGGAATCCTTGCCGGTGGCCAGCCAGTCGTAATAGTTACCAAAATTGCCGGCGCTGATCCACGCCTGGTATCCTGGGTTATCGATGGGGAAGTCATAGACGTTGGTGCCGTCAGGCATATAGTTGCCGGAATTATCGAAAGCGGCATCAGCGGTGCCGCCATAACCAAGCGCCTGCTGCCACAATCGCCAATCGGCACCGAAATAATCCTCGAAATCGCTGTCGTAAAGCTGGATAGCACCACCCTGTCCCCGGGTCCGGATTAGCTCCAGCGTGTAACCCAAATGCCAGCCTTTGGCCTTGGCGACATATTCCTCTTTCGAGATCCCGGTGGCTTGGACGTTCCTGATGTCGTACCAGGACTCCCAGGAGATGATGGGGCCAAACGGCTTTAGCGGCGACAACGGGTTGGCTGGCGAGCCGGCGGGTTGTGTCGGGTCAATTGGCCCTCCGGTAAAGTATGATAGCGGTCGCTCGCTTTCGGGCAGATTCAGGAAATATTCCTGTCTCTCCGCCCATGTCGCAAATTCTTTAGGTGTGATACTGGAGCGGGTGCCGCCTTCGGTCTCGTCCCATCCTGGCGGATTAGAGCCGTCGCTTCCACCGCCAGGTGGCAGGGTGCCGGATTTATTCAGGTACAGGTAAGCCAGACCGAGCAGTCCGACACCGAGTAATACTTGCTCTGATTTAACCATTTGATGTTGGCCTCTCTCTCTTCCGCAGGCTGACGACGGTCTCCAGTGTGCCGAGTCTGCCGGTAAGATCGTTGACCTTGGCATGAACCTCTTTGACCTCACCGTCGGTGCATTTCAGTCGCTCCCGAAGGTCGTGATAATCCTCTTTTTGCTCTTCCCGAAGGCGGGCGTTTTCGTGTTGCTGTTGTTTGAAGTTGATGGCCACGTCCCGGCGCACGACGTTAATGAGAGCACTGATTCTCCAGACAGCGATCATTAGCCCGCCGAGGATCGACAGAGTGGACAGACCGATTTCAGGTGTGACTTCAAACATCAGACGTTCCTTCTAGGCAGGATAGACAAGCTCGATGGTATAGGTAACCTTCAGCTGTCCGGTATCAGGAACAGCGACAACGGGGGAAAGAACATCACGACAAGCCATAAAGGTTTGAAGGCCGGCGCTGTTAAAATACCACTTATAAAGAATGCCCACTTCACCAATATTAATAGAGCCACCGGAGTTGTTATTGAAGAATCTGATTAAAGTGTTTGTTAGTGTTTTTGATGGAGCGTCATAGCTGAGGTCATGAAGATTTGAGGCCGTAACACTCATTTGACCCGCACTCGTACCATCATTAATTGGTGTTTCGAGATTGAATCCTTCAAAGCTTTCAGATGCGGTTCCAGCTCCAATAACAATACCTTTGTCAGTGCTTCCGCCAACACCTAAAAATCCAGCTTCAGTTCCAGTGACGTTGACGTTAACGCTCGGAGTGCTAGAAGAAGCTTTGTAGTATCCCGGGACAAAAGTGTTTCCCCATCCTGAACCATTTGGCCAGATGGTTCCGTTGGTGGATTTAAGAGAATTGACACCGGCTTCAAAAGTAGCACTAGAAGGGTTTATTCCATAGGCTGACATATTGGCAAAAAGGAAATTATAGGCGTTTCGGTTCCAACTATGGCTGCGTTGTTTCCGAGCTTTAAGAGTGTGACCGTTCCGGTCTGATACCTCTAGAGTGAGGAACGACCGGAATGTCGGGATTTTTAGTTCTTGGCCGAGGCGTTCAAGATTGCGGTACTTTCGCTCCAGCTTCGGGTCTTCCGTGTAAGGGATCAATTCACGAGTCATGGTTTCTACTTCTCCTTATTGATTTTGCTCTATACGAGTTCGGCGACCGCGCCGATAGTCGGGATTGGTACTGTTAATGGCAGGGTTTCATCCCCGCCCGTGTCAGAATCGGTCACAGCAATGACATCCATGGAAGGTACCGGGACAGTCAGGCTTGGCGTGTAATAAAATGCACCGATGGCCGCGGCTACAACCTCCTCGGATATGGTCGGTTCCGGTAAATCAAGCGTTGAAGGCTTAATAGCCCGGTTGACCGCTCCAGTGATATAAACAATGAGTTGTTCGATTTCCGGGAGCTCCGGCACCTGGCGCAAGGTCACAGCGTCACGGGGACTGATGCCATCCTCAAGGTTAGTGATACGTTTCTGATTCCAGTTTTTATTGACATCGATGGTCAGCTCGGACAGATTACTGATCCCGCCGCCGCTACCTCCGGCTCCCTGGGGCGCGTATCCCATTATTCAGCCCCTCCTATCTCATCGACAGTCAGGCTGCTGATTGTCCCGCCGGTGACCGAGTACTGCAGGTTGATGGCATCTCCGGAGTGCACAGGCGCCGAAAAGGTGTATAGGCAGTCGGCAGTTAGAGCCGTTCCACCGTTTAGTTTTTCCAGCACGTCGCCGGCGCCGACCGTTCGATGCAACGACAGCACGCCAGCCACGCTGACACAGGCACTGATGCGCCAGTACGACGGCGAGTTGGTCGATTTAACGTCGGCGGTCAATATGTCGGTATTAGCAGCAGGCAAAGCCGTATTAAATACCCGTGCCTTGCCGATGGGAATCAGCTTTTCTAAAAGAGCTTGAACTGGAGCATCGGTGACATCCGGCACCACGATCTCGCTGCGGCCGGTGAAGAGCTGAAGCGTCTTTCCGGTCTGTGCCGGCCATGTCAGGTATATACGCCAAAACGGAAACGACTTGACCGGGTTGAAGCGGTCGAGATAGATCACATCAGCCTGAGGCGAGTTAAGCCGAACGCCAACACCGGCCAAAGTACCGTCAGTCCAAGCAGCCAGCGAGCGGCCCTCGATCCGGTACTCCACGTCTGTCTGCGCCGCGGTCATGTCAACGGTCTGCGTCTGATACGGGAAGAAGCTGCCTTCCTCCATGCGCTGCCGGAGCTCTACCAAAGACGAGACGTCAATACCGTAAAGGTACTCCAGCATATTCTGTCCGCTCTGCCCGTTACCAGGGCCCGGGGCAGAACCGTTAACGGCTGCCAGAATCTGTTTTAATATCAGTCGCTGCTCCAGTAGCAGGTTATCAACACGCGAGACCCAGTCCAGAGGCCCGGAGGCGGGCGGTGTATATGTTTCTATTTGCACGAATCTCCTCCTATTTAAAGCGGGGCGGGAGGCTCTCCTGCCTTTCCCGCCCCGGTGCTTTAAGACTGCAGCGTATTAACGTCCTACATAGGACGGATTGATAGCCTGCAGCTGATCCCAGTAGATGATGGTGTCGTCGCCAGCGGCGTAATTCTCGATGGTCAGACCGAGTTTCACGCGGCCCTGCTGGGTCTGGCGAAGGTCCATGCCATAGACCGGATGGAAGCCGCGGCCGCGGAATTTCCGCAGGTCAATGACAGCGAGGCCGTCGGGCAGGTTCATATGGCCGGTGATGGTATCGGCTACCTGGAACGGATAGCCGGCAATCTTGCCCTGGAAGGAGGAAACTTTAAGACCTTCCCAGGTCTGCTCAAAGATAGTCTGGCCGGTGCCGGGGATGCTTAACTTGATACCGGTGACCTCGTCATTCTTGCGGACGGGCCGAGTAGCGGTTTCATCTTGCACCAGCATAAAGATGCGGCGCAGCCAGTTGCCAGTGGGCACATCGATCTCTTCTGAGAAGTCGCTCTTATTGGCGGTGTGCGTCTTAGTCATGGACGAACCGATGGGAGTCATCAGGTCGCCGGTAATCGGTACGCCAAGAATGTGGTTGACCTCGTACCGGAAGGAGCCGGAGTCAAGTGTGATGGTGTCGTCGACCACAGAGTTGGCCGTGGTGGTCAGCTTCACCAAGAATTCGGACAGGGCTCGGGCCGGAATAACCGCGCTCATGTCGAACGGGTCGGCCGGGTTGCTGCCCGGGTGGAACACGAAGGTGACAATGCCGTTCGTGCCGGACTGCAGGTTGATCATCGGGGTGCCGAAGTCATACAGCGTCCACAGCGCCAGCAGGCGACCCATCTGTTCGCCACTCATGCCGAGGTAGGCGCGACCGCCGTCACCCTCGATCTTGAGGTTCTGAATTACCCTGAATAGGCCATCTGGCTGCACGGCGGTCAGAGCTGCTGACATGGTCAGGTTAGCCTGAATTTTGATCTCAGTGATCAAACCCTCACGAGGAAGGGACAGAGCTGAGAGATCTGAAGACGCCGCCCATGTGGAGACGTCGGTTACGCGTTTAATCTGTGTTTGCACTTTTCATGCCCTCCTAAAAGGCGCTCGCGGCGGTATTGGTGGTGGTAGCTGCCTGAGTGACCGTGGTGGCCACCCCGACCCGAGGCAGTGGCAGTTTAGACAGAATGCCGCTGGTAAAAGTGCGGACGTTGCCGCGGATATTGACGACTTCCTGAACGCCGTCGTAGGTCAGGAACATGGCGCCGAGATTGGCGGCATCGCGGCCGATGACACTGGGGCCGAATTTATAGGTGGCATAAGCCAGACCGAGTTTCACGGCCCAAGCCGGAGCCTGCGGGATGACACCCTGGGCGGCGCCGGCAACAGCATCGCCGACACCACCAACCACCGCACCGACGCCGACTGCGCCGACCGGTAGGTCAAAAACTTTAAAATCTGAGATGGCTTTCATTTGGATCATGGTCGATTACCCCTTCACGAACCGGACTTTACCGCCACGCATGCAGTATTTCCGGCCTTTTCTTGTTCGTTTGCATTCACCGTTTTTCATTTTTGCCATAATGTTTTGTTTGCGATCCTCTCTTTCGTGCGATTATTCAGGGAACTGGTTACCGCTTTTTGGCGAATTTACGGCAGACTTTCTTGCCGGTTTTCGAGCGTCCCATTTGCACGCATCGAGCGCCTTTCTTAGCCATCGCATTGACCTCCTGTTTTAATAAAGTGAATAACTACTCCTAATATCCACGCTAAAAGAGGTCATCTAGGACGTCAATAGGCGATTGTCAAAAATTCCGGCCGCTGTGTGCCAAAAACAGGGGGAGGTTGAACGTAAGACGACCCATTGGAGGTCTGTTTTTGGGAAATTTTGAGCATATAAAAAAGCAGTGTCTTTGGTAGACACTGCGGTCGGTTTGCGGATGCCTGAAGTGCATCAGACAAGTTTCACTAGCTGTTGTGGCTACAGGAGTGGCGCAGCCCGTTTGAGTTGAAGGTTTATGGGGATGGATTCCCGACTATTGCAGCAACTATGTAGCGTTTTCCGAATTCAACAGCAGTTTTGCTCAACCCATTCGTACACTGCGTATGTCGCCAATAAATCTTCAGCGTTATACAATTTGATCTCCTCTAATATCCTACCCGATTCTTCCTTCGATTCAGCCTTAAGATAGCTATTGTAACGCACGAGGGACCATGATCCTCCGTATTCTTTTTGGGAACGTACGAATCCAACGAATTTTTCAATACTTTTCAGACCGTACGATGGAACTGGCAAGACCACCGACTGAGTGATTGTGGTGTAAAGATCCCAAAGGTTATGAAGAACACGCTGAGCCACCAAATTCGGGTCTCCGAAGGCTCCGATATATTTCGTTACCTTGGTTCTTTCGTGTTTTGAGAAATGAATTATTGGCAGGTCACCGTATTCTTGGAATATTTCTGACATGACTTTTAAGAATTGTTCCCACCCCTTCGCATCTCCATCCTCATTCCTAGGTGCCACGATAAGAAATTGCTTGGAACCTTCGTCAGTAATGAGTAAAAGACCCCATAAATAGACGTCGACCTCGAGCCCGAGTTCTTCAAAAGCCGGCATGTTGTTTTCTACATCGAATATGACAATCGGCCGTTTACCGGGTAAATAACCTTGAGGTAGTTGTACACAAGCGATGTTCTCGTGTTTACCCGCTGATAAGCAGCAGGCTTGACGGATTATTTTACCACCTCTAGTTGATCCGATCCGCTGAATTTGAGAACCTCTTTGGAAACGAACATCATAGATCCGATCACCTATGGATACTACCTTCTCCCAAGTCTCTATGCCCTGCTGGTTTAGTGCCAACGACATGCTTTGTTCAATTCCAGAGATGGTGCAAATATTGTGTTTTTCCCAAGCTTCCCCCCAACAGTGGCTGAAAAATTCACAGGAGCTACATTTTGACCACCCCACTGGCTCGAAAGGTTCCTCAGCCACTTCCTGGATTGAAGTTATGAGTTTAACTGCCTGAAAAACGACGTCTTCAGGGGGGCATTCATAGGGTGAATTTATCACCCCGTCACCTGTAACAATTTCGATAACTGGCTCATAACCTAATACGCTACGGGCTACTATCTTTGATAAGCCGACACCTAATTGTATTTCTTGATGGGAGTCAAGATTTGTAGCTAATTTGATTTCGCGTAAAATATAGCGTTGTGTAGCATTATCAAATAGGAGTAAATCGGGAATTGTAATCAATTGTTCTTCGTTATTAATCAAAACCCCTTGATAGATTATAGGTTCTCGAGATTGGATCAGCCGCAGGGTATCTTCAAATCCTTTCTCAAAATCATATTCACCATACTCTGGTTCTTCGATTGGTCCTAGTGACTGGACATGAGCCTCTTCAACCTCGAGCCCCTTTTCTTTCACCAGTTGAGCGAAGTCTTCATCAGGAACAGCAAGTTCAGGTGAATTTGCATTCAGCCAAACTCGGCGAAGGCAGTAACTTGGTCGAAATAAGGGCCAAAAATCACTAGGGCTAAACATTCTGTTCTCCTTATTGTTGTTGGATGTTTTCAGGGTTGAACTCTAACCGGAAAAGATAGTCTTGTTTTGGTTTGAATGCATGTACCTTATTCTATCTTAAAATTATATTCCAAAATAGAGCCCGGAACTTGCCTGAGCATACTCCTTCGGTGTCTGACCTTTCAATGAAGTGTGCGGTCTGACTTAGTTGTTATCAATCCTCCAATTATCGATGATTTCACGGGCTTGTTTCAAGATCATGAACCATTTTCTACACCCCGCCGATAAGCCCATTCATCAAGCGCCCGGTCGGAAAACTCAGATCACTATGGTTTCAGGTAACGGTAAACTGTCCGGGATGACACTCCGAGTTCGGCGGCTATCTGCTCCGGGGTGTGGCCGTTTCTAGCCAGCGCCTTTGCCCGGCGCTTGGGGCTGGATCGGGGAGCGCGTCTGCCTTCATAACAGGTCGGGAATGGGCAGTTGTCACAGTCGGTGTGATGTTCACACCCGTTTTTCGGTCCGTTACCGATCCGCGCCTCGGCCATTGTCAGGCTTGCTCCTGGTAGAACTGAGACAGGTCAGGATCACGCCTTTCAGGTTCAAATAACTTCATTACCGCATTGGCGGCGTTGCCGTAAAGAATGGCCAGTCCGATCTGCCCGGAGGCAAAATACAGGCCTGTCATGTATAGCAGCTCTTCATATGGCGAGAGATCATGAATGCTACCGCTTTTGGCTCGGGTAGTGTCAATGTTGCCTTTGTCTTTCTTGATCTTGACCGCTTCGTCGTATAAATCTTTGGCGAGACTCAACTGGTTCCAATGCTTCTGGCGCTGTCCGAATCGGGTTTTATAACCCTCTTTCGGCGACGGGGCAGGCGGACGGTGTTGAACGGAGACCTGATCACCGATACGAGTCACGCTGTTGATTTTGATTTGTGGGTATCGGAGCGCGGTGTACTTTTCGATCACCAGTTTACTCGGAGCCATAAATTTCATGATGGCTCCTGTGTTTTTGGTCTCGGTGTTGTCATAATTGATCTCGAAGTTATACATAGCGAGCTTTGACCACTTCACAGCTTCCTGCAGTCTCGAGGCAAAGTCAGCGGCAGTTTCAACGTCGATTGCACCGATCGCGCTCCAGTTGATTTCGGTCACGAGGTCTTTCGATCCCCACTTCCTTCCCCAATTAAGCCGAACCACATCGTTATGACGACCGAGAGACCAAGACGCTGCCACAGAATTGTCTGACAAGCTCCAGTTTGGTTGATCCTGCCCTTCCGGTGCCGGCGCAGGTGCTTCCGGAACGTTACGACTGCATTTCTCAAATTCCATGATTGATTCAACTCCTTTGGCAGTCACATCCAATGACGCGCTGTGCATTTTGATATATTCCAACCCACCGGCGATGCCAGTCGTGATTGCCTGTCTTAGGATGCTCCGGGACACCCAAGAAATGTTTGTGATTAAGCTCACCCTCTTTCATGTCAGCGCAAGCCTGAGCTTTGTTTGCCGGAGACGGGGCCGGGAAATCTGGATCGCCGGCCTTCCAATGACTGGGGTCGGTCAGCGTCAGATCATAAAGTGCTGAAGCGAAATTATAGGCTTTGACATACCGGGGAGCCATCCTATGAACGAGGACGGATTCATCCGGCGTCAGCCGGTCAAGCTTGGCTTTCCCTTCAACCACTTTTTCCATGTAGTCAATTCTGTCGTCGTCATACGGCAGACGCTCGACTACCGCGGTAAACCGGTCTTTATCCCACTTAGCCTCTTTGAAAGCCTGCATGAACCGGCGCTGGGCCAAGTTAAGCTCATGGGAGAAAGTCCCATCATCAGGTTCTCCGGAGTATTTGGGATAAATAGCCAGCAGCAGGTCTTTGGCAGTCCATAGCGGGGCAGGCGCTGGTGCGATAATTTCCACCTGGATACCAAGCTCGGGCTCCGGCGGTGCAATAGTGACCTCATACTCGGAAACCGGGACTGGTGCGATAACTTCAACGATTGGCGACGGTGCCGGGGCTTTGTGATCCTTCAGACTGCAGGCTAGTGAATACCCCTCGTAAACCTTCCGGGTCATTCGTGCCCATTCGGCCAGACTATCGTGAAGCTGAAGCGCCTTTCCGGTCATTTCATCGCCGCACAGGTACTTCTCCTCGTTCAGTCGGAGAGAACGGGTCTGCTCATAATGTTCGTTGAGGGTTCCGATCATGATTTCTGATTTTTCCATCGCAGCAGTTTCGCTCAAGAGCGCCTCGACAGTCAACAAATGCTTGCGAATACACATTTCTCCCTCTGACTTGCAGGGGCAAGTCGGATCAGCGGCATGTCCCTGTAGGAGCAAAAGCTCTTTAATGAGCTGATCGTATTGCCACTTCATAATCGGGCGGTTGATATCAGCCCTGATTTTCGGAATGGAAGCGGCTTTCGATGCGGGTGCTTTGCGGGTTTTAGTTGTGGTTGCCATCGTAAAATCCTTCGTAATTGCGTATGATTAAGTTCGGCACTGTTTTAGAGCCCCTTCCGGTCGAATATACTGCTGTTACGACCTCGATACGCCGGCTTTTGAAGGCCTTGCGTACTACCGGATGGTCATTCAAGGTCACCAGCCAGCGGCATTTCAGCCCGGATAGAAAATCTGCCATCTCCTGCGGATTGATTTCACAGGAGTAGTAATTACAGTCGGTTTCCAAGTACGGAGGGTCGCAGAATATAAATCCGTCCTTGCAGTCAAATTCCGACACCACCTTGCGCCAGTCACTGTTCAAGATCTTCGTCCGGGCCAGCCGTGACTTATAATCAGGGAAACGAGCGGCGACCTCTGAGACCTGGCAAAGCTTCGGATTTTCGGACATGGCACACATTTCGGCCTCCCCAGGCGAATATGATTTGCCGCCGTCACAGCGAAAGGCATACTTGATTTGAAACAGAAAGTCACAGGCCGGGACAACGTCACCAGACTGCCGGCGCGCTTTGATTTTGTCCCATCGCTCGCGTGATGGCGCCATATCGCAATCAAACCGGCGCTTCTCGGCAAACTCCCGGTAAAAGGCCATGAGCTGCGGGTCGATATCGTTAATCACTTCGATCTCCGCAGGGTCTTTGGCCCAGAACATGTGCCCGGCTCCAAAAAACGGCTCGATATAAACGCGATGGGGTGGACATCGCCGCAGGAGCTCTTTAACCAGCGATCGTTTGCCGCCTTGCCAGCAGAGTATTGCCTTCATGTTTCACCTATGACGTTTTATGGTTCTTTAAAAATCGTATGAACTGAAGCGCCCCGAAGGCAATAGCTGCGTGTCGTAACTCTAGCTTTGGAGTTTGGCTATTTTGCGATTGCACCGGACTCGCCGATTCCCCGGCTTTTTCCAATATCCCGTCAAGCTCTCCCCGGAGCTTCTCGTTCATCTCCGGCACCGCTGCACCTCTTGGACGACTTTAATGATTTGCATCGGTGACATCTTGAAGGCGCGGGCATAGGCAGACATTTCCGCAAGCGACAGCGTTTTAAACTGCCGTGAAATCTCAGTAACGGTGGAGTCCAGGAACTCCGGGGTGATTTCAACTTCCCGCCCGTCCGGAGCTGTAACTCGCACCCACGCCATTACTCGGCTCCGGCAGAGGCCGCTTTGTTATCGGCCTCCATCTGCATCATGGCTAGATAATTAGCAGCCTCCGATTTGCGCCCGATCCAGTATGACTTGGTGGACCCGTCAATGCCTGGCATTTTTAAGATGTCCTCGGACATCGTCAGGGCTACGCGGGCAGCACTGATCGGGTCAACCCGCTTGTTTTTAAGCATGCTGATCATGTGGGCAGCGCCGCGGGACATCATTGAGGCATTCAAAGGCTCTGACTTTTTCTGGCTCTGCTGGCTCTTTTTGAGCACCGCGGCAATTATTGATGCCGGATCATTCGGGTCAGCGCCCAGGAATTCAGCAGCCAGCCTGATCCAGTCCACACCGCTAAACGCATTACCGAAGGCTTTCTGGCCATTTGCCGGAGGCCTCACAGTTGCCGGCGCATCGCTGTCTTGATCAATAACAACCTGATCCTGACTTCCGAGCATAGTCTGCACCTGTTTCTCGACGAGTCCGGGTAGTTTTTCGCAGGTTTGCTCGATCATGCCGATAGATTGACTCATCATCGTAGACAGCCGCTCCTCGGCCTGTGACATCATCGACCGGACCTTGGCATCAACCAGCGCCTGGATCTGGCGCTCTAACTCGTCCGGATTAACACCGGGCGGTGAAGCGAAGGTTTCGGGTTCATCAGCCGGAAGTGTTTGCGAGTCTTGGCCCGGTTGCGGAAGCTCAACTGACTGCTGATCTTCTTCAGTAGTTGCCGAATAATCTGTGATTTCTGGGACTCCGCTGGCCGGCATCCGCTGACAACGGCGGAAGTGAGACCGCAGGCTGCCCTTGTTGGCATACGGGCCCTTGCCGCAATATGGGCAGTATATTTCCCTCTTTGCCATTAACCCATCACCCTGTTCCAGACAGGTTCGTCGTCAACAGGTTCCGGGACAATGGGTTCATTGACCGGTTCTGGTTCCGTGGTTTGCTCGATAGCAGTTTCAGTATTGTCCGATGGTTCTTCGGGTTCGGCAACCGATTCCTTCGCTTTAGAGCGTTCGGCCAAACGCTTAGCCAAATCATCGGCCTTGGTTTTACAGCCGGGGCAGTTTAACCAGTGGTCGAACAACTCTTCAGTGGGCGCATAGTGGGAGTGTTCGATAACCTCAGCTTGCTCAGTCTGACGTGCTTTTATATCGGCAACGTCAGCTTTGATACCGGTCATGTTCTGACAAAGCTCCGGGAACTTAGTGCAAAAATCATCGGGAAGAGCCTGTGTTTTAGACTCAATTTTGGCCAATCGCTCGGCGATGCCGTCCCCCAACTTTTGATCTGACGCAGCGGTATTGGTGTCAGGGACTTTCACCGAAAGTTTGCTTTTGCAGCTTGGGCAGTCAACATCGATGTTTTGATTTGCCATTTTTCTTCTCCTCGATAACTCCAATTTCGGGGTGAGCGAACGCTACGTGGCCACGAAAACCGCTGCTGTACTTGCACTCTGCGCCGCAAACTGGGCAGACAAAGATTGGGATAGTGATGGTTTTCTTGCGGTACCGCGCAGGCTCAGATAGAACCTTACTGATGTTGATGAATTGTATCCCCATAATTTCAGGCTATCAGAGTTTGATAGCCTGTCAATGGTTTTGAACGTAAAAAGCGGGTTTTTGGTGGACGGTTTCGGATAGTCTGATCACTAATTCCGGGGCACCGAGTTTTTGAACGGAAACTGCGGGATTTAGGAGGGAGTTTCAAGTGTGATATGATAGCAGGAATTGTTGGAGCATAGGAATCAGCCCCTTCTTCTCAAATAAGAGTTCGGGGACTGTCCCCCAAAGCCCACCAATGAAGTCTGTCTTTTCTACACCAATAACGTGGTGTTTTTCAAAACGATACCGAAGCCCGCGCCATGCCTTGATGGTAGTAAACCACCAAACCTAAAGCACGTATTGTTACGAGCACTGCGATTATCAAGTCGCTATTCTCGGGTTTAAGACATCTTCTTTACAGTTTTCTTGACTGTCTTTTCTACCTTATCGGCAGTCTTCACAGCACTGCGTTCGACCTTAGCGGCAGTCTTTTTGATAGTTTTTGGCATCTTCCGAACCGTCTTCTGCGCGTCACCGACTGCTCCCTGCATTTTTCCGACAGTTTCCTGCCCTTTACCAATAACTTGTTCGGCCTTACCTTCGTATTCCAAAGGCTTACTGCCGATGACTTTTCCGGCCTGTTCTTTGACCTTGCCGGTGGCTTGCTTGACTTTACCCTTGACCTCATTCTTTTCCATGCTGGTCTCCTTTTAATATAATATCCTAATTACTTATACAACGGGTTTTAAGTTAACGCAAATCGAGGTTTGAGGGGGAATTGTTCGCCCCAAAACAGGAACCCCGTCGTTGGTCAACCGGCGACGGGGTTCACTCGTTGAATTCTGATTATTATCGGTGAGTGGAAACTTAGTTTTGCGACCTACCAGTTTTCAGCCAGCAATTCGTAGTAGGACTTTGGGTGTTTGCAGGCGGGGCAGGACTCGGGCGCCTCGGGTCCTTCGTGGACGTAACCGCAGTTAAGACAGTGCCATTTCACGGTTGCCGGGCGTTTGAAGACTTCACCTTTGTCAATATTCGCGGCTAAGGCGCGGTAGCGCCTTTCATGGAACTCTTCAACCTCGGCAATCTCACGGAATGATATGGCGATAGAGGTACAACCTTCTTGTTCCGCAATGGTGGCAAAATTGGAATATATAACAGACCATTCCATCTTTTCACCGTTGGCCGCTTCTTCCAGATTGGCACGAGTAGTACCGATTATTCCAGCAGGATAGCTGGCTTTGATCTCAACTTCACCGCCTTCCAGGTATTTGAAGAAAATCTTGGCGTGTTCCTTTTCGTTTTCCGCAGTTTCGATGAAGATATGGGCGATCTGCTCGTAGCCCTCTTTCTTGGCGACGCTGGCGAAGTAGGTGTAACGGTTCCGGGCCTGGGATTCTCCCGCGAAAGCGGTCAGGAGGTTGATCTCGGTTTGGGTCCCTTTAATGGATTTCATGGATACCTCTTCTTGTTCGTTTTCTACCATCATACCAATCAGGGCTCCGGTAATACAAGAGAGAATTTATCACATGACTGAACAAAGGGAAATGCAAAGGTAAAGCACTAAAAATACGTATGGCTGGTTACCGGGTGACAGGTTGGACTGAAATATGTGGTAAGGAGAGGTATGAATCTGAAGAATCTGTGGTCGTGATCGATATTCTGGACGATTACCGAAGGAGTCGCTCGCGAAGGCAGATATGCACCTTCTTGGATCTCGGTTCCTAGCAATACATCCTCAAGCTCCCTTTCCCTTTGGCGAACCAATATCCCTTAGTTGAGCGTTTCTGGCATGAATGGATTAGAGTCAAGAATTGTGGAGAATAAGACAGGGTAGCTCTTTTTCATATACACCATGTGTTCCAGCCAGAGTTTGATAGCCGGCTGATACACCTTTTTGATATCGTTGGATATGTGGTCCAGCTTGGCTTTGGGAATTTGAGAGAAATCCCGGTGAGCCGTAAGTTCGTCCCGGAGATGGAAAGTTGCCCGGAGCAGACCGTTGAACAACACGTGGTCGAAAATATGCGGGTTCTCTAAAAACGTCAGCAAGAGGTGCGTGGATAGTAACGTTCTCACGGCTTCGATGTCTAGCAATCTTGGGTCGATTTCCAGAGGGTGATGCCTCAATGTTTTTATCAGGTGAGTAAAATCAGCATCTGTCCATGATTGGGCACTGGTCATCGCGGTCCGAATCTGGTCGATATTAAGGTCGCAGGGTGTGATGAATTTGATCAATTTGTCACCGATCTCACTAAAGAATAGAGTGGTGAGGGTGCTGAGTTGCTGTGTACGACGTTTCTCCTCGCGCCGCTCGAAGACTACTTGGACGCTGGTGACCACAACTGCGGTGAAGAAGGTGAACCCAGTTACTACCAGAGCCATCGCTAAAAGGCGGCCGATAGAAGTGATGGGAACGATGTCACCGTAGCCGACAGTGGTGATCGTGAGGACAGTCAGGTAAAAAGCGTCGAAGGGTGACATCCCTTCAATCGTCACGAAACCGATTGTTCCCAGGGCGACAACCGAAAGTAAAATTGTCAATGCCAACGACAGTCGTTTCAATGTAGTCACAATCACCGCTCCCCTTGAGTGCAATTCGCCTTGCTAATAATAACCGTAAAGCTCTGGCGCTGCCAAATTGCTTCTAACATTGGATTTTAAATTCTGAACCGGGATCAGAATTCTGGTCGTTGTTCGTATGTGTGGATGTCACCAACTGGTGATATATGCTCTAGAAGGTTTGTTCGGATCGCCGTTTCTCTAATCGCTCGTTGTTGTTTTGTGGCTATTCGAGCGGGTTCATTACCCGGCCGATGAAGAGCACCGCGCCAGTGGCCACGTCCCGGATAAGGAAAATGAACGGACGGTCGATGGTCACGGTGGCCGGGTCAACGGGTGCCGAAGTGATGCCGACCACCACGCCGGTGGCCGCGGCGGCCTCGGTACCGGCCTCATCAACGGAAACGAAGGCCTTGTGGACCACGTCGGAGATGAGCAGGTCCCGCTGGCCGTTCATGCCGGAGAAATCGGCGTCGTCAGTGAAGGCTATGGGCATGCCGAGGGCGGACAGGGATTCTTTCAGGCCGAACTCCGAGTCGAACTCGAATTTGGGCATTGTCAGGTTGACCGTGGCCGCGTTCAAGTCGTCCATTATCCACTCGAGCGCTTCTACGCTCAGGCTGTTCTCGAAGGCGTTGAATCCGCCTTCCTCGGGAAGGAGCACAACCATGGAAAGCTCACCGCCGTCGTACATAAGCTCAACCGCCTGGTAGCCTGATGGGAAGAACGAACTGAACGGGATGATTCCCTCGGCGTAGCTCGCAGTCGAGGACTGGAACATCATAGGCACGGTGATCTTGTTTCCATTGATCAGGGTGAAGGTGTCGTCGCGGGTGGCGTCCTTCGGGAAGGGGTTCAGCCAGGCGCCGGAGAAGTAGATGGCGTTGGTCAGTACCAAGCGGGTCAGCTCGTCGATCGAACCCTGGGGCAGCAGGTCCTTTATGCGTTCCCCAGTTTCTTTGGCCACCCAGTCGTTGATCGCCTTACGGGCGCCTTCCGGGTCGTTGATGTAATCGACGATGCGCAGCCCGGCGCCATAGCTCTCCGCCAGCAGGTCGAGGTAGGCAGTGAGGAACTGGTAGTCCTGCTGGCCCCAGATGGCGTTGACCTCCTTCAGGGAGAAGGGTTCGCCGTTTTTGCCTTTGGCGTCCTGCCCTCGGGAGGCAAGGGCGGCGTCGAGGGCGTTCAGCGCGTCATGCAGCCGCTGCTGTTCCAAAGTGAAGCGCAGTGCTTCAGCCATCTGGCGCTCCGTCTCGCCGCGGGCGCCGCCCCAGGTCATGGTCAGGGCAGTGGAGATGCTGTGAGGGGAATAAAAGAAGTTGCCGTCATTCTCCTTGAGGAGATGATACAGCGCCATGGCAAATTCTGTGTTGCCTCGAACAAGCTCCGCCATGTCGGCGGCGGGAACGTTCGGTGAGAGGCGCGGTTTATCCGATCTCAGTTCCTCGCCGTATGACGGCCGCGCGCAGGCGGAGACCACCATGAGCGCCGATAGCAAAAGGGGTACGATGATTTTTTTCATTTTGGGTTCCTCGTTTTGATTATATGCCGGTTTGATGTCTCAACCAATAGTTATAACGAACTGGGAGGGGTTGGGTTAGGGTGGTAATGAATACATTGGCACGAGGTGATGTACCATGTTATCGTACGTCGCATAATCTTAACCAGATTGTAACCAAATATAAGTATGATGGCGGATATGCAATGTTGATTATCAGTAGTAGTATTTGTTGATTGGCAAACCAAAGTAATTATTATTTATTGAGGAGGCATCATGAGCAAGTTCCACAGTACGATGAGTCGCCGCGATTTCATGAAAGTGATCGGTGTGACTGGAGCGGGCATCGGCGCCACGGCTGCCATTACCCCGGCATTCAACGATTTTGACGAAATGATCTCGCAAGGGGTAGGTGTTAAGCGGCCATGGTGGGCAAAAACCGTGGAAACCCCCACGACTGAAATTGACTGGCAGAACATGAAAAAGTTCAGCGAAGGCAACACCATGCGTGGCAAGGGTACGGAGTACATGGCAACCTATATCGACAAGGCGGAACAGGATCGTCGCGCCGCTCTGAAAGCGGAGGCGACCAAAATTCACAAAGAAGCTAAGGATCCCGGCTATACCGCCAGAGATTACGCCTTTAGCGGAAACGCTGGTCGAGGCTTGACCAGCAACGGTTTCGAAAACTGGAAGACCGCTTCAACTCCAGAGAAACTCGGTCTCCCCAAATGGGAGGGCACACCTGAAGAGAATGCCGCTATGGTTCGCACCTTCCTGCGCTTTCACGGTATGCTCAGTGTAGGCTTCACAAAACTCGAGACCGATACCACCATGAAACTCATGTATGAATATGGCCCGAGCAACAAAGAAAAATACACGTTCGCGGATGTCGATGAGCCATCATATGTGAAAGGTGTGGAACAGGTCTATCCAAACAAGTGCAAATGGGTTATTACCGTTGCCAATCAGGAAAGCCAAGAACTGTGGAAACGTAATCCTTATCCTCTCCAGGTGCAGATTAGATACCCCCGCGCGCAGTGGATACAGGAGCAATTTCAGGGCTTCATGACCTCATTGGGATATTATGCGCTGTCTGAAGGTGGCAACGGGACAGGTATCGCTCCAGCCTTCGGCGTTATGTCCGGCATGGGCGAAATGGGCCGTATGAACCGTATGATCACCCCTGAATGGGGACCCACCGTGGGTATCTTCCGTTATGTTACTGATCTGCCTTTACCCGATGATAAACCTATTGACGCGGGATTCTTGAACTTCTGTAAGTCTTGTAAGAAGTGTGCCGAGGCTTGTTTGGAAGGCGCCCATTCAACAGAGACCGAACCAACATGGGAAGTCACCGGTCCATGGAATAACCCGGGGCACAAGGCTTGGTTCGAGGATTCTCGAAAATGCCGTGCATATCAGTCTCTGCCTGACTCTTGTAATGCCGGTACATGTCTGGCTGTTTGCACATTTACCAAGTATGAGAAAGCAGGCATTCACGAGGTCATTAAAAGCGTGGTCAGCACCACCTCCATGTTCAATGGATTCTTCCGCCAGATGGACGACATCTTCTACCATGATGGTCTGAAGGACCCGGCCAGCTTCTGGGATGTGCGCCCGCCAATCTATGGCGTTGATAATGTGGGATACGAGTACTAATTCTTAGTCGCAACTTACGATAAAAAACAGGAGGCCCATGGGCCTCCTGTTTTTTTTGAGTGATTGTTTCCTGCTTTTTAATTTGCCTGGCGAAGACACCTAATAATAGTGGCGGTTTTTAACTGGTATTTCCACTTGACTGGATTCCAATCATAACGATGTCTCCTTTGCCAGATAATAGCCAATTCCAAACCGGGTTAGGATGACCTTTGGATTGCCCGGATCATCCTCGATTTTTTCTCTTAAGTGTCGGATATAGACCTTGATGGCGCCGGATGAGTCAGCATAGTCAGTCCCCCAGATTTTTTCAGCGATTGACTCACGGGTTGCCACCAGTCCTTCTTTCTCGATGAGTTGTTTTAGAACGGTGCATTCCGTACCGGTCAACATTTCCTCTTTGAGATTATACCGGACGGTGCGTTTGGCGAGGTCGAGACTTAATTTCCCGAAAGACAGCAGTTGTTCCGGGTTCCTGCTCTGATGTCGCCGCAAGAGCACTCTGATTCTGGCGATAAGTTCCATTTGTCCGAAGGGTTTGATTACGTATTCATCCGCTCCAAACTCCAACGCCTTCACGATATCCTTTTCCTCACCCCGGGCGGTCAGGACGATTACCGGCACCTCCGAAAAGCTTCTAATCTCTTTGATCACCTCATACCCGCTAATATCAGGCAATCCCAGGTCAACGGTCACAATGTCTGGATGCAGGGCTTTTACAAGGGCGATTCCTGTTTCGCCGGAGCTGGATTTATGGATTTTCAATTCCGGCCAACCGATCTCCAATGCCAATGTGATGAAATCACACACATTCTGGTTATCTTCGATTAACAGGATTTTCATTGGCGGGAGCCTTTTTTATGTTTCATATACACGAAATAGTGATTCGATGCGGCTCCAAAATCAGTCGATTTTCGGTCTATACACTGAAATCGCGAACCGGAGAGGGGGCGTATAAGGATATTCGTGTTCATCAATACTCAGGTATATTGGCTGCCACCTGGTACCCCTGGCGCGATTCGAACGCGCGACACGCGGTTTAGGAAACCGCTGCTCTATCCTCTGAGCTACAGGGGCGTATTGGAATTATAGCAATAAACAGGACTCCTGTGAATGGGTGTTGCTGGCTTGATCGAAATACCAAAGAGGTCGGCTGTGCCGACCTCTTTGGTTAACCTGCCCAGTTAGATCATTTGTGACAGATTGAGCAATTCTGATATTCTGGCAGACTCTTATGGGTTTTTAGGAGACTGCCGGTTGGATACGGTGGAACCGTCGGAGTCGGCGTCGGAGTAGGAGTCGGAGTAGGAGTAGGAGTCGGAGTAGGAGTAGGAGTCGGAGTAGGAGTCGGAGTGGGAGTAGGAGTAGGAGTCGGCGTCGGCGTCGGAGTAGGCGTCGGTGTTGGCGTCGGAGTGGGAGTAGGCGTCGGCGTCGGAGTAGGCGTCGGTGTTGGCGTCGGAGTGGGAGTAGGAGTAGAAGTCGGCGTCGGAGTAGGCGTCGGAGTAGGCGTCGGTGTTGGCGTCGGCTCGGTGCCAGGGTTGGCTACGATTAGTTCAGGACTGGGAACCAAAGCTGTGTTTGGGCCTCCAATAACATAAACCTGGGATGTCCCACCGAGGTTGCTGCCGGCTAAGACAACTAATGTCGATGATACCCCCACCCAAATGATTGCTATCATCATTGTTATAGCAATTAAACGGTTCTTGTTCAAAGTTATTATCCTCCTTGTTTGTTATTTGAGACCTGCGCGTTTTTGTCTCACCAACCAGTTTAACATCGCAACATGAACCCTGAATGAACTGGGGATTAATTTTTGTTCATAATCCCTAGATTTGGGATTTTAGGTTTACGGGGGTTTTATCCCGGTTCGTAAATCCTGGTGTATAATCAAATAATAATGGTTTCGGAGCTATGCGAATGCGAATTCTAGTGATCGAGGATGAAAAAAAGCTCTGCCAGATAATGAAACGAGGACTCGTCGAAGAAGGGTACGCCGTTGATACTGCTTTTGACGGCGAGGATGGCAGGTTTATGGCTGAGTTTACCCCTTATGACCTCATCATTCTTGATGTCATGCTGCCGAAAGAAAATGGGATTGAAGTCGTCCAAAAATTACGCCTCAAAGGCGTTAAGACTCCGGTGTTGATGCTGACAGCTAAAGACACTGTTGAGGACAGGGTCAAAGGGTTGGATGCCGGGGCTGACGATTACCTTGTCAAACCGTTTGCATTCAGTGAATTGATGGCTCGGATCAGGGCTCTTCTAAGGCGTGACAGTTCATCCAAATCTTCCCGGCTGGTTGTGGGTGATCTGATTCTCGATACCCAAACCCGTGAGGTGTCCAGAGGGAATAGAGAAATAGAACTGACCAACAAAGAGTACGCCATCCTTGAATACCTCATGCGGCATTCAAATATGGTAATTACGCGGACCATGCTTGAGGAAAATGCTTGGGATTATCAGAGTGAAACAATGTCTAATCTTATTGACGTATATATAAAGAAATTACGGCATAAAATTGATGCTGACAGTGAGGTAAGCCTCATCCAGACCGTGAGAGGTGCGGGTTACCGGTTGAGAGCGGCATGAATATCTTCAGAAGCATCAAGTCTCTCCTCACAGTGTGGTATCTTTCTGTTTTAGCGGCTTTGCTATTATTCTTTGCTACATTGGGGTACTTTTTGCTTTCGAACGATCTGAACCGGTCGTTGGATAGTTCCCTTAAGCATGAGGCGACTCATTTAGGGAACCTTGTTACATTGGCGAACGGCGTGATTAGCCCTCCGGATGAAAACCTATTTGATTTTGCCGCCTGGTCCCTTGACATTGCCCTTTTATTCGATAAAAACGGTAACCTGGTACGCGGTTGGGGGCAGACCGTGAAGTTTTCAGATATTGAAGACCCATATAACCATGCGTCGTCCGGCTCAGGGGTGTTTGCTACAGTTTCACAACCTGACGGTGATAGGCTGCGCTTGTATGCCGTCCCATTGAGAGAAGGGCCGGTGATAATTGGTGTTATCTTTGTGGGGCGCTCAACACAGGAGGTTTCCCAGGTTCTAAGCACACTTACAACCATTCAAACTATTGGCGGTTTTGCAGCGCTAGTGTTGGCTGGAGTCGGTGGGTTGTTCTTAGCCAACCGGGCTCTTAAACCTATCGATGACATAACTTATGCTGCGCAGGAAATTAGTGAGACTGACCTTAGCAGGCGATTAGATATTCATGTTGACGATGAATTGGGAGGATTAGCTAGAACTCTCAACCAGATGATAGCTAGATTGGAACGGGCTTTTATTCGTCAGCGGCAGTTTACTGGGGATGCTTCTCATGAACTGCGTACCCCGCTTTCCATAATTCAGGCTGAATCTTCACTTGCATTGAATAAGCCACGCACCGTTGATGACTATCGAAAATCTCTGGAATTAGTTAAAAGAGAATCGGTGCATATGTCCATTCTGATAGACAGGCTGCTCTTCCTCGCTCGGAGTGACGCGGGTCAGCAAAAGTTTGATTGTGAATTGATAGATTTAACCGGTTTAGTTGTTGGTATCGTCTCCGAAATTGAGCCTGTTTGTGCAGAAAAAGGTTTAACTTGTTCGATGAAACACGCAGAGAACACTTCGGTTCTGGGAGAGGTTTTAAGCCTGCGCCAACTCTTCTTCAACTTACTTGATAACGCTATCAGATACACTCCGGCAGGCGGCAGAGTTTCGGTTTCAGTCAAACAGGAGGATCGATTCGGAATAGTTACTATTAATGATACCGGCGTTGGGATACCACCTGAACATCTTGCTCACATATTTGAAAGGTTTTATCGTGTAGACCAATCTCGTTCAAAATCAGACGGTGGTTCAGGGTTGGGGCTGTCGATATCCGAAGAGATAACCGGGTTCTTTGGTGGAAAGATTGAAGTAAAGAGTCAGATTGGTATTGGGAGCACCTTTACTGTCTATCTCCCGCTGACTGAGTAATACTCGTTTAAATCATGAATGGTTGGCTCATACAATTCCAACAACTCAATGTGGTTAGTGGTTTGATTCTTCCGGCTCTAGCTTGCAGGTAGGCGCGGGCAGGCGCCACAGGTAGAACACCCCTATTAGCCCGGCCATCAATGATGTCAGGACGATGGCCAGCTTGGCGGAGTCGATCAACTTGAAATCGGTGAAGGCCAGGCCGGTGATGAAGATGGACATAGTAAAGCCAACCCCGCCCAGCAACCCCGCCCCGATTATGTGATTCCACTGGCATGAGGCCGGTTTGCTGATCCATCCTAACTTGCTGATCAACCAGGTGAGACCGATGATGCCTAACGGTTTGCCGATGAGGAGACCGGCGATGATGCCCATGGTTACCGGCTGGATCATATCGATGTCGCCACCGAGAGATACCCCGGCGTTAGCCAGTGCGAAGACGGGCATGATGAAGAAGGCGCTGATCGGGTGCAACGTGTGCTCAAGCCGCAGCAGGGGGTTTTGGACGTGTTCGTAGGCCTCGCCAATCTTTTCCACTGCGTCTTGCTGGTCGGATGTCAGCAGGACATTTTTACGTTTGGCTTCGGCGCCGTTGAAGGTGTCTAATTCCAGCTTGCAGGTATCCACAAATTCTTTGCTGGAGATTCTTTGCCGTACCGGTATCGTCAGTGCCAGTACCACTCCGGCGATAGTAGCATGGATGCCGGACTGGAATACGAAATACCACAAGAACAAACCGAGCAGCAAATAGGGGGATATTTTTTTTACACCGCCGGCGTTCAACATTATCAAGCCGGCGACCACGATGGCCGCCAAGCCCAATGACGCCCAGTCAAGATTGCTCGAATAGGCTACGGCTATGATCAGGATCGCGCCGAGGTCGTCGATGACAGCCAAAGACACCAGAAAAACCTTAAGCGCCAGAGGTACCCGTTTGCCGAGAAGCATCAGGAAACCTAGTGCGAATGCGATATCAGTTGCCATTGGAATACCGAAACCATTGACGTTGCCGCCTTCAGACTGGTTGAGGAATACGTAGATCAGCGCCGGGGTAATCATACCGCCCAGAGCTGCTATCGCGGGAAACGCCGCTTTAGCCGGCGATGACAATTCACCTACCATTAACTCACGTTTGATCTCCAATCCTATAAGAAGGAAGAACAGCGCCATCAAGCCGTCGTTGATCCAGTGCGCCAGCGACAGCTCCAGATGGAAGTCACCGACGTTGATGCCGGCTTCAATATGCAGGAAGTCGAAGTATTGCGTAGCCCAGGGTGAGTTGGCGATGATCATAGCAGCCACCGCCGCACCAAAGAGCAGCAGACCGCCGGTGGACTCCTGATGTAAAAAGCGCTCGATGGCGCTGATGATACGGAAATTGCCGAGTTGCAGACGCATTGTTCAAACCTTTGGGGTAGTGTCCCGTCAAGTGGTGTAAATTCATGATTGGTGGTTTCCCGAATCATTAAGGTTGTAAAGCCATGATAAGGGGTTCCTCCTGCGCCCCTTCCAGCGTTTTCTTCATCGAATCCACAGAAAAGTAGCGACGTCC
>NZ_JBDLLU010000015.1 GCF_039749495.1 Dehalogenimonas sp. THU2
ATTCCAAAAGTGTCATCCTGTCTTTGGCCATTGTCGTGGTTACCTCCTGAAAGTCTTTGTTGTTATTTGCTTTCAAGAAACCACACAATGGCCTGCTTTTTCAACTCCAGGAATTTACACCACGTACGGGGATTCTACTACCTTTGGTGACGAATTAACGGGACATTCTACCAATTTACTCTACAAACTGGCAAAGTAAATCCGTTGGGAGCGACTCACTTCGGGTGGGCTCACGAGCAGTAAAAGCCACGAAAACGATGAATCGGGTCATAAACGATAATCCTCCCGGGATCATCATTCATCGCCGCCGCCCCTCCATGATATAATTAGGTTGACAATGCTATTCGAGGACATGTCTTGAAACACGGAATTAGAGTTCTTTTTATTGTTATCGGCACCCTAGCGGTAGGGCTGGGAATCGTGGGAATCTTCTTACCGTTACTGCCTACTACACCTTTTCTGTTGCTGGCAGCGGCCAGCTATGCCCGCAGTTCGCCGCGCTTTTACAACTGGCTCATCAATCATCACCGGCTTGGCGAATATATCCGCAACTATCGCGACCACCGGGCGATCAAACTCCATGCCAAGGTCACCGCCATAGCTTTGCTTTGGTTGACCATCGGGGTAAGTATCATCGTGGTTGATCCCGCATGGGTGAAGCTTAGCCTTGGAGCTATCGCCGCGGCGGTTACAGGGCATTTATTGTCCCTGAAAACTCTTCGCTCCTGATCGCCAATCGATCTCTTCGAAATCGAAGTTTCTTCTCATTTGCTTTATGTAACAAGCTGGCGTATAATGGTAATCAGTTACAGTAACGGTTATTACACGCATTTCAGAATCGCCCTTCGATTCGAAGCCTAGGATGACCAGACTCTAACGAGTATTAAAGAGAGGAGGTCATCCAGATGGCTCTACAACCCAAAACCCTTACCTGCTGCGATTGCGGTTCCAGCTTCACTTTTAGCGTTGAAGATCAGGAATTCTTTGCGTCTAAAGGTTTCAGCAATGAACCCAAGCGCTGCACCAGCTGCCGTTCCGCCCGCAAGGCAGAGCGCGGCAACACCGGCGGCGGTTACAGCAGCGGTGGTGGCGGCGGCTTCGGCGGCGGCTACAATTCTGCCCCCCGGCAGATGTTCCCGGCTACTTGTTCCGACTGCGGCAAATCCACACAGGTTCCTTTTGAACCCCGCAACGGCAAGCCCGTTTATTGCTCCGACTGCTACCGCAAAGTCAACGCCCGCTAATCCTTTTTAGCAACAATAGACACAGGCCGGAGAAATCCGGCCTGTGTTTTTTTGCAAGAGTTTTCAAAAAGTGCTCGGATCGCGGGACAGAGGGTGCGGTTATTCGGTGCTTCCCGTGGAAAACGAACGAGTGCAAAGAGGAGTGACTATGGGCAATATGAATATCTACATCGGGAACTTATCATTGGGGATAACAGAAGAAGACTTGCGGAAAGAGTTCTCCCGTTTCGGCCAGGTGGCGGCAGTGACCATGATGAATGACCAGCATTTCGGCAACGGACAGGCTACGGGTTACGGTTACGTCGAGATGCCTTCCAATAATGAGGGGTGTTCCGCCATCGCCGGGATGCATGGAAAAATCCTCCATGGGAGAGAGATTACGGCTATCGAGGCAATGCCTTTATCTCACGATACGCCGAAAGGTCAATACAATCGGGAGGTACGGCAGGGCAGGTGGGGGAAGCGGAGCGCCACGGCTTAAGATATTCCGGGGAATACCGGGGGTCCCCGTGATCAAACGGGGCAAGCGACCCACGAATCACTATTTCTAACCCTCAGCCGCCGCTTCTTATATTTCAAGTACGCATTCAGAGGGCGGCTCGAAACCCGGCCACCACCGGCTATGTCCGGGGGAGCCGGGTTTCGAAATTATTTCGCATTATTAAATTTCGGCTTCGTGTCTCTTATCCGACTGGCTTAGCGTCAATTCGAGTTCGATACCTGCTTCTTCCACCGCCGGGCGGTGGCTTTTTCTGAGTGCGATCTGCGGCAGGAAAAAGGACGCCACGAAGGCCACGGCCATGAGCGCCGCGCCGATAAGGAACACTTGGTCGATAGCCCCGCTGAAGGCGGTCTTCAGAGTCTCGATGAAACTATCGAAGGCGGATGCAAAGGCATCGCGGATGGCGTCCGGCGCCTGGGCGATGAGGGCGCGGATGTTCGCCTGTCCGTCGGTACTGAGGAACGCCTGGATGGTATTGCCGTCGATATGTACAGGAGTGTCAGGATTGGCCTGCTGTGCCATGACGACGAACGGGTCGGTATCGATACCGGTCAGCCGGGATGCCAGTTGGGCATTCATGACGCCGCCCAGGACTGCACCGCCGACGGTGGCGCCGACGGTGCGGAAGAGCTGGATGCCGGCGGTGACCTCACCCAGGCGGGCGTGAGTGAAGGCATTTTGCACCGCCAGGGTGAAGACGGGCATAGTGAAGCCCAGACCAATGCCCATGACGATCATCCGGAAGATCAGCCCCATGTCAGAGGTCGTTTCGTTGATCTGGGAGAAGAGCAGCATACCGGCCATGGCGATGCCCATTCCGCTGATCGCCAGCACTTTATAGTTGCCGGTGCGCGACATGACCTGGCCGGAGAAAATGGAACCGGCTACGATCGATAGCATCATCGGCATCAGGATAAGACCGGAGTTGGTGGCTGAAAAGCCGGCGACACCTTGGGCGAAGACGGGGATGAACAGGATAGACCCGAACATGCCTACCGATGCCAGGAAGGTGGCGATGATCGAGACGGTGAACACCCGGTTCCTAAAGAGTCCCAGCGATACGATAGGGTCTTTGGCCTTGGCCTCGCGCCAGATGAAAGCAGCGAGGGCGAACGTCGAGCCGATCAGCAAGGAGATGATCTCGGTCGAGCCCCAGGCATACTCGCTGCCGCCCCAGACCAACGCCAGAAGCAGCGGCACCAGGGTTGCGGTGAGGAGGAGGGCGCCGAGGTAATCAATGAAGCGTTCTTTGGCATCGTGAATCGTCTTGTCCATGCGGGGCAGGCCGGCGAAGATTACCGCAATGGCCGCCAGGCCGACAGGGATGTTGACGTAGAAGATCCAGCGCCAGGAGAAGCTGTCGGTCAGCCAGCCCCCGA
This sequence comes from Dehalogenimonas sp. THU2, assembly GCF_039749495.1. Taxonomy (NCBI): domain Bacteria; kingdom Bacillati; phylum Chloroflexota; class Dehalococcoidia; order Dehalococcoidales; family Dehalococcoidaceae; genus Dehalogenimonas; species Dehalogenimonas sp. THU2. The sequence continues at coordinate 3,126 of NZ_JBDLLU010000015.1, forward strand.
GCAGCGGACCGGCCACCGAGGTGATGCCGAAAACGGCGCCGAAGAGACCCTGGACCTTGCCGCGCTGGGCCGGCGGGAAAAGGTCGCCGATGGTGGCGAAGGCGTTGACCATAATGGCGCCGGCGCCGATGCCCTGTAAAGCGCGGAAGAAGATCAACTGGGTCATGTCCTGCGCCAGGCCGGAGAGCATCGAGCCGGCAAGGAAAACGGCCACGGCGATCAGGGCAAGGTTACGGCGACCGTAAAGGTCGGAGAGCTTGCCGTAGATGGGCACGGTCACCGCCGAAGCCAGCATATATGAGGTGAAGACCCAGGACAGGTGGGACAAACCCTGGAATTCTTCTACGATGCGGGGCATGGCCGTGGCGACGATGGTCTGGTCGAGAGAAGCCATGACCATGGATAACATGATGCCGGCCAGGATGAGGGGGGTCTTAGGTTTGAGAGTCATACTACCTCGTTTTTTCGATTTGTGAACCGGAAATAACCTTGTCGATGAGATTCATCAGCATCTGAAACTCGGCGTCATCCAGCGCGCTGAATACGCTTTCCATCCGTTCCAGTCGTTGGTCCTTGATTGATTCGATCTGCCGCCGGGCTTCTTCCGGAACGACAAGGCAAAGGGCGCGGCGATCATCCGGAGAAGGCTCACGAATGAGTAGTCCCCTCTTCACCAGGATGTCAACCAGTTGGGTGGCGGCGCTGGAGGTGATCCCCAGCAAGGAGGCGAGTTCCTTGATGCCGATGCCTTCCTGCCGGCTGATGAGATGCAGCGCCAGCCACTGAGACGGGGCCAGGCATTCTTCGCCGCAGGCCGTATGGCTTTCCGGTGCCATGAGCCTTTTTAGAGAATGCAATTTCCCCATCAGGTGCTCGATCTGTTGTATGCGGTTTGTCATACCGGTCCTTAGAATGATTCCGGGCAATAATAGTTAAGGTGCTAACTATAGTAGCACCTTAACTATAAAAACGTCAATAACCGTAGGCAGATCGCCGGCTGATGATTATCTAGGTGTTGACCCTGAAAGCAACTGCCAGAACACCCGGACCGCCGTGCACACCCAGTACCGGACCGAAGCGTGCGATATGGATTTTATCCGGCGATATGAATTCACCGATGCGTTCGGCCAGGACCTTGGCTTCATCCGGAGTGGTTGAATGGATAACCGCCAGTTCGGTTATATTACTCCCGGCTTCTTTGGCTAATTCGAAAAGACGTTCGATCCCTTTGGCGCGGCTTCTGACCTGGCCGACAGGAACGAATTCTCCGTCCTTGATGGACAAGAGCGGTTTTACGTTGAGGAGCGATCCCATCAGAGCCTTCGCCCGCCCGATACGGCCGCCGCGGGCGATATATTTCAATGTATCGAAGAGCACCAGGAGGTGAATGTTTTCAACCATCCCGCTGGCCGTAGCGGCCAGAGACTTGAGGTCTTTAGCCGACCTGGCGAGGCGAGCGGCGGCCACAACTACCAGTCCTTCGGCCATGGAGGTGAATTTGGAATCGACGATCTCGATGGGCACCGCGTTTTTCATCATTTTAGCCCCTTGTTTGGCTGAACTGATGGTGCCGCTCATTTTATCCGAGATGTGTATAGCCAGGATGCCATCGGCACCCTCGGCGATGCTGTCAAAAGCCTCAGCGAAATCCTGCGGCGAAGGCTGGGCGGTGGTGGGATGGGCTGGGTCAGTCTGGAGACGGGCGTAGAATTGGTCCTCGGTAATATCGACGCGGTCACGGTATGACTGGCCGCCGAACTGCACATAAAGCGGCACGGTGGTGATGTTGAGTTCTTTAGCCAGTTCCGGCGGCACGTCTGAGGTTGAGTCGGTGACGATCTTAATAACCACGGCGGGTACTCCTTTAGCCAGTTTCTCGGTATCAACAACATCGATAGCCACGCCCAGTATATCGCAGTATCGTACCCGCTGGCTATAACTATTTTAACCGGGCATCCGGCCATCGTTGCGCGAAAAATCGACTCATCAGGAAACCTCTGAAGAAGCCCTGATTTTTCGGGATTAGTAACATTGAGATTCTTCGCTGGACGCTCAGAAAGATACTCTAAAAGGTGGAATGCGGGATGAAGAATAACTTGCCTGGAGGTTCCTAAGCGGGTCTTATGATGACAAAAAGCCCGCCGGTCAAGGCGGGCTTTTTTATCGAATTTAAGAATCCGGGAATCAGGCCGGCTGTTGTCTAGCGGCCGGTCTGCGCCAGGAAGGAATCCTGTGGCTCGAGCGTCCGGCGGTGTTTGCGGGGGGTTGCCCCTGTCGTGCCGGGCGGGGAGGGCGGGCGAATTCCGTCCTCGGTGTTACGGGGGCATCGTATTTGAAACCCTCGATCTTACGGCGTTCGATCGGCGCCTTGAGCAGTCTCTCCAGAGAACGTACCATCGGTTCATCCTCGCCGGTGACGAACGTAAAAGCGTCGCCGCTCTTACCAATGCGGCCAGTGCGGCCGATGCGGTGAATGTAGGCGTCGGAGGTATCAGGCATATCATAGTTGATGACGTGGGAGACATCCGATACATCGATGCCGCGGGCGGCGATGTCGGTGGCAACCAGTATCTTGTAGGTGCCGTTCTTGAAGCCGTCGAGGGCTGCTTGACGCCGGTACTGCGACAGGTTTCCCTGGATGGACGCGACACTGTAGCCCGCCTGAGCCAGGGAAAGGGCAACCCGTTCGGTGCGGTGCTTGGTGCGGGTGAAGACCAGCACGGAACCTGAGTCGACCACGCCTAGAAGGGTCTTAAGCAGATCGGTTTTGAGATCATGGTGCACAGGGTAAATGGCGTGGGCCACGGTGATCGCCGGGGCCACCTGGCCGATCTGTACAGTCACCGGGTCCTTGATGACCTCATGCGCCAGCTTGCGGACATCATCCGGCATGGTGGCGGAAAAGAGCAGTGTCTGGCGTTCATGCATGAGGCATTTCAATATCTTGCGGATGTCCGGCATGAACCCCATGTCGAACATGCGGTCGGCCTCGTCAATGACCAGGATCTCGACATCAGAAAAGTCGATACTGCCCTGCCAGACATGATCAAGCAACCGCCCTGGGCAGGCGATGACGATGTCCATACCGGAGCGTATCTTGCTTTTCTGCGGTTCCATGCCGACGCCACCGTAAATGGCCATAGCCCGGATACCGGTGAACTTTGAAAGGTTCTTGCAGGTATCATAAATCTGCTCGGCCAGTTCACGCGTGGGAGCGATGATCAGAGCCCGCAGTTTACGGGGTTGACCTTGCCGGGGTTTGTTGGCCGTACCGCGAAGGAGTTTTTGCAGGATGGGTAAAACGAAGGACGCAGTTTTGCCGGTACCGGTCTGGGCCAATCCGATAATGTCACGACCTTCCAGCGCCGGCGGGATGGCCTGCGCTTGGATAGGGGTGGGCTCGGTATATCCCATGGCCTTGACGGCGTCCATGAGGGCGGGGTGAAGATTAAAGCTTTCGAAACTCATTTTATTCCTAATAATTTATTTTGATACTAATTCTAATACGTGGGTAAGGGTGTGTGGTTACGGATTATGGCTTATCAACAGACCTCTTTACGGGAAAAACAGCGCCGGTTTCTGGCGATTGACGCGGCGACAGCGTGGCGGTCGAGATGAAGCAGGGGAAGGTTTGGGTAACCTGGCTTTTCTTCAAGTGACGATTCACGGTGATGACCGGTTTATTCCTGAGTATTTTGGTCACCCGATACCCGGTAAACGATGTACGGAAGTATAAGATAACCGAAACCTATTTATTGACATAATTATACTATGAATCTAAGGCAACATACAAATGCAGAGAATATGTGCTACACACCGTAGTTATAGAATATAGAAACTATTCGACACCGGTCAGGACTGTGATGGCGTCTTGTTAACCGTCCCGCAATGAGGGCATCTGACGGAAGGTGCGGTGAAGTTGGGAGGCAGGCGGAGGGTGGTGCTGCAATTAGAACAGTTGAGAGTCCGATAGTGACTCATGCCGAAAAGCATATTCTGTGTTTCCCGGGTGCGAGTGAACTTATCCGGTTCACCGACAGCGCCTTCGGTGGAGGGGGCGCGGGCGGTCACGGTTTCGGCGCCGGTCAATGCTGAACCGGGGACGATCTTGCGGTGAGCGATTTCTTCGGCGGCCTGTTCATATGCCTTGTATGAAATGCCGCCGCCCATCTTTCTCAGGATGCGGACGCGTTCGGAGATGGGGGGATGGGTGCTGGTGAGGTCTGCGGCCTTGCGGCCGTCCTGTCGAAAGGGGTTGATGGTGTACATCGGCGCGGTAGCCTGGTTTGCCGCTTTGACCTGGTTTGTCGAAGCACCAAGTTTTTCCAGTGCCGATGCCAAACCTTCCGGATAACGGGTGTAGAGCGCGGCCGAGGCGTCGGCCAGGTATTCGCGCCGCCTGGAAATGGCGAAGTATATGAGTTGGGCGAAGATAGGCGCTAGGATGATGAAGATCAGACCGACGATGGCGATTATCGCGCCGCCGCTGCCACCCCCGGAATCACTGGAGCGCCGTGAACCACTGCCGCCTGAGAAAAACAGCATGCGGCTGAAATAGTAGGAAAGGATGACGATGGTGCCAAGCAGGACCGCCGCAAGGGACATCAATAGAACGTCGCGATTCTTGACGTGGGCGATCTCGTGGGCGATGACTCCCTGGAGTTCATCACGATTCAGCTTTTGCAACAAGCCGGAGGTAATGGCCACAGCGGCGTGAGCCGGATCGCGGCCGGTGGCGAAGGCGTTAAGCGCCGGGTCGTCGATAATGTAGACATCCGGCATTTTGGGCAGGCCGCAGGCGATAGTCATTTCCTCTACCACGTTGAAGAGGCGTGGGTGATCTTTTTTTTCTATCTTCTTGGCGCCCGCCGTAGCGAGCAAGATGCTGTCTCCCTGAAAATAGCCGACCAGGGTCATGATGATCCAAACGACTGCCGCCACTGCCACACCGGCATAGGGACTGTCGAAAAAATAGACACCGATGCCGTAGCCCACGGCAACGAGGAGAGCCCCCATTCCGATCACCAGGAAAATGCTCCGGGTGCGATTGGCGTTTATTTGTTCCCACATGTGCCTATTCCGCGCCCCGCTGTCCCAAAATTCTAAATACCAATATCCAAATCCCTTCGACTCCGCTCAGGGCAGCCTCCAAACAAATTCAAAATATTAAATTCCAAACGTTATTCGGCTGGCGGATGAATCGAACATCGCTCTGTTTTTCCCGAATGCAACGATCAACTACGAACTATCGACTATTGACTATCGCCTAGGTGAAACTGACCTTGGGCGCGGCGCGCTCCGCTTCTACTTTGACCTCGAAGAACTCGCTTAAGGTGAAGCCGAACATACCAGCGATGATGTTGGAAGGGAACATCTGGATCTTGTTGTTGTACCCAAGGACCGAATCGTTGTAGAACTGGCGGGAGAAGGAGATACGATTCTCCGTGGAGGACAGTTCTTCCTGCAACGCGAGGAAGTTCTGATTGGCCTTTAGATCCGGGTACGCTTCGGCGACGGCCAGGAGGCGGGAGAGGAAGCCGGAAAGCTCACCTTCCGCCTGGGCACGGACGGCCGGGGACGAAGATGACACCTGCTGTGCCATGTTACGGGCTTTGGTGACGTTCTCGAACACCTCGCGTTCGTGCTTGGCGTAGCCCTTGACCGTTTCCACCAGGTTGGGGATGAGGTCATAACGCCGTTTGAGCTGGACGTCTATCTGTGCCCAGGCGTTTTTAACCTGGTTGCGCAGGCGCACCAGCCCGTTGTATATGCCGACCAGGATCAGCGCCAGGAGCAGGACGATACCGAGTGTGATCAGCGTGGGGACCATATATTTTACCTCCGTTTCATTCGGCCGCGTCGGCTTTGAGGACATCTTTTAAAAATGATAGCAGTTTGGCGTCGGTGTTATTGCCCGTCGGTTTGAGTTGGAACAAGACCGAATGCAACTCACCGCCGTCGAACCACAGACCGTCGCCGCGTACGGCACAGGCGTCGATGATCACCTTCGGGGCGGTACCCAACTGTTCCTTACGCATGTTGATGTTACAGATAGGGCAGCGGCGCTTTGCCTCGTCGGTAACCGCTTCCGGGCGCTTGAACATGTCCGCCAGGCATAGATCCGCCTCGTCGCGGCAGGTCTTTTCCATGACCAGTTCCAGTTCGCCGCGGTCCAGCCAGACGCCATGACAGGTTGGACAGTAATCTATGGCGACCTGTTCATGCTCAACGACGATCATGGGGCTATGGTCTTTTGGGCAGTTCATAATATTGTCTCAAGTTTAGGCGTCGGGGCAGGCCGTGTCAATAGTCTGATGGTTATAACGACAGAGGCTTGTGCAAAGATATCGCTGCTCGCCAGAACCCGGCTGCCCGTGAAGGGGGTGAAAGATTACTGGAAGAACTCTTTGATAGAGTCGAACTGGGAAGGCAATAGCGCCAGTACGACGGGGAACTTGTTCAGGAGGAACGTGGCCATGAACGAATCAGCCAGGGAGGTCGTGCCGAAGAACCTGGCCCAAGCGGCCAGGGCGGCACCGACGAAAAGGGCGCCCATCAGCAAGCCGAAAACGGCGCCGCCAAGTCGGTTGATCCAACCCAGGAATACCATAGATGCCAACTTGGTCAACAGACCGGCCGCGATGGAGAAAATGCCCCAAACGACCAGCAGAATGGCGATGAAAGCTACGACATTGGCGATATCCGGATTGGAGATGAAGCCGGACAGGTTACCGGCGAGAGTCTCATGGAACCTCCCCGCCAGTACAATACCGACGATCAAGCCAAGCAGGCCACCGAGCGCTTTGATGAGACCTTGTTTTAAACCGGTGAAAACCTGGAGGGCCAACACGATCAGAATTATGATATCAAGCCAATTCATATGACTATTAAAGCACTTGGCGGTAGTTAACGCAACCATCGATTGACAATCGTGACCGGAGGCAATACATTATGGACCAGCACCCTTTCTCGAGGATGGTTGGGATGTCACAGAATGGATACTGATAAAATTCCGCCAGATGACCTTTCTACGGCGCGGACACATATCAATATAACCCGTCAGAAAATAGGGCCCAGATACGACGCTTATCTTAATAAGGTCGTCGAGGCGCTTCGGGAAGGGTTCCCACTTGCTTTTCAATCAATGACCGATGAAAACCTGCGGGAATTCGTCGCTCTCATTGAATTCACGACCGATGTGTCCCATGGGTTCATGAAACGACTTAAAGAGGCTTGCGACGGTTGCGGCTGGTGTTGTTCTCAGACGAGCCATATTGTGGTTTCCGGGGCTGATGCGGATCGCATTAGTCGCCAGTTGAGGCAGAAGCGTGAAGACTTGTTCATGTATACGACCACTGATAACGGTAAGGAATGGATAATCAAGCGAGGTCATCCCTGCCAGTGGTGGAATTCTAAAAACGGCCGATGTGCCATCTACAATTTCAGGCCTCAAACTTGTCGAAACTGGCCACAGACAACCGATGACGAAGGCAGGCACGGATTACAGATAAGAAGCGAATGCCGCTATTCTGTCATGGTAATGGTTTACCGGACCTTAGAAGCCCTTAAAACTGTGGAAACGGATTTAAGGGGGGCAACAGGTCTAATTCGGCGCCCCTAGTTCTTGTGCCCGATCAAAGGCAGCTTTTACGGCGATATCGATGGTCTCCCTGAACTGGCGGGAATCGAAGATCTTCAAGGCCTCGGCGGTGGTGCCGCCGGGGGAGGTGACCATGCGCCGCAGTTCGCCGAGCTCATGTTCCGACTGGTGGGCGAATTCCGCTGAGCCGACAGCGGTCTGGATGACCATCTGGCGGGCCGCTTCCGGCGACAGACCGAGTTTTACCGCCGCATCCACCAGGGCTTCCATGAAGAGGAAGAAGTAAGCCGGGCCGCTGCCGCTGATGGCGGTGGCCTTGTCCAGGTCGGCTTCATCCGGGGTGTAGAGTTCATCGCCCATGGCGGTCAGGATGCGCCGTGCGGTCTCCTTTTGCGCCACGTCCACGGAATCGGTGGCGGTCCAGACGCTCATCCCGAGGCCGATCTGCGCCGGGGTATTGGGCATGACGCGGATGACTGCTTCATGCCTCAAGCCATCGACTATCGCCGACAGCTTCTTGCCGGCTATGATGGAGATAACGAGATGGTCGCAGCAAAGCTGTCCGGAGAGGCCAGCCATGACCTCGTCGAGGTGTTGCGGTTTGACCGCCAGGATGACGACATCGGAGCTCAGTGCCGCGGCGACGTTGCTCTCGGTCGCGGTGACGCCAAGCTCCACGGCCAGCGCCTCACGGCTCTCCTGCCTCGGGTCGGCGACGGTGATGTCCTCCGGCACGGCCAGTTCCTGGCGGATGATGGCGTTGATCATTGCGCGGCCCATGTTGCCGCCGCCGATGAATGCTATTTTCATGATAGGGGGCCCCCTCACCTAACCTCTCCCCGGTGGGGAGAGGGATATTTAATTGTTGCCGTGCCGTTGATCGTTGAGTAGGAGCAGGATACATTCTGCCCGGTATCGTCGCGTCACCTTTTTATTTTACCACTATATTTAGCAGTTTCCCCGGGACGTAGATGACGGTTTTGATCTCTTTGCCCTCGGTGAACTCTTTGATGCGGTCGTTAGTCAGGGCGAGGTCGGTGGCCTGGCACTCGGTGATGTCCGCCGGGGCGGGCAGGCGGGCGCGCAGCTTGCCGTTGACCTGCACCACGAGGGTGATCTCCGGCTCCGCGGTCAGGGACTCATCCCAGGCGGGGAATGACTGGTTATGCACCGAGTATTCATGACCGGTCAGAGTCCACAGCTCCTCGGCGAGGTGGGGGGCGGTGGGTGCCAGCGCCAGGATGAGCGTCTCGACGGCCTTGTTCCAAGATTCGGCGGAGACCCGGGCGGCTTCCCGGGCGGGGGTCAAATAATTGGTGAACTCCATTAGCGCCGCCAGCATGGTGTTGAACTGCATGCGGTCGATGTCGGTGCTGACCTTGCGGACGGTCTGGTGGGTCTTGCGGATAAGCTCCGCCTCCGCGGCGGGGTCGAAATCGCCGGGAATGTATTCGTCGAGGGACAGCTTCCAGACGCGGTTGAACCAGCGGGAGATGCCGCCGATGCCGGAATCGTTCCAGTCGCCGCCGAGCTCCCACGGGCCGACGAACATCAGGTAGGCGCGCACGGTATCGGCGCCGAGTTCGGCCACATACTTGTCCGGGTTGACCACGTTGCCACGGGACTTGCTCATCTTGGCGTGGTTCGAGGTGATGGTGCCCTGATTGAAGAGGCGCTTGAAGGGTTCGCCGAAATTTACGAGTCCCATATCGCGCAGGGCTTTGACGAAGAAACGCGAGTAGAAGAGGTGCATCACCGCGTGTTCCGCGCCGCCAGTGTAGATGTCCACCGGCATCCAGTATTTCGTCTTATCCGGGTTGAACGCATATTCAGTATCGTGGGGCGAGCAGTAGCGCAGAAAATACCACGAGGAACACATGAAGGTGTCCATGGTATCCGTCTCACGCCGGGCCGGACCGCCGCAGGCGGGACACGTCGTATTGACGAAATCCGCGGCGTACTTGAGCGGTGATTCTCCGGTGGGCTTGAACTCCGCGTCCTCCGGCAGCAGCACCGGCAGGTCTTTCTCCGGCACCGGCACGATGCCGCACTTATCGCAGTAGACCATGGGGATAGGCGCGCCCCAGTAGCGCTGGCGGGAGATCAGCCAGTCGCGCAGTTTGTAATTGGTCGTCCGTTTGCCGAAGCCCTGGAGCTCCATCCAGTCGCAAATGCCGTCGAAGGCCTCGGCGGTGGATTTGCCGTTGAACTGGGCGGAATTCCTCATCGCGCCGTCGCCGGTGTATGCGGCCTCGATCGGCCCGCCTTCATAACCCTCCGGGGCGATGACGACGCGAACGGGTAGTTTATACTTTTGGGCGAAGACGAAGTCCCGCTCATCATGGGCGGGGACGCCCATGACCGCGCCGGAACCGTAGCTGGCGATGACGTAGTCCGCGATCCAGACGGGGACGGGCTCACCGTTGAGCTGATTGGTCACGTAAGCGCCGGTGAAGACGCCGTCCTTCTCTTTCTCGGTCGACATGCGGTCGATCTCGGTCAGGCGGCGGGTCTTGGCGACATAGGCTTCGACGGCTTCTTTATTATCGGCGGTGGTAATTTTTGCGACCAGGGGATGTTCGGGCGCCAGCACCATGAAGGTGACGCCGTAAACGGTGTCGGGGCGGGTGGTAAAGACCTTGATGGCTTTCTCATCGACGCCGGGTACGTCGAGGAGGAACTCGATCTCGGCGCCGGTGGATTTGCCCACCCAGTTGCGCTGCATGATCTTGATGCGTTCCGGCCAATCCAGGCCCTCGTGGTCCATGAGTTCGTCGGCGTATTTGGTGATGCGGAAGAACCACTGCTCCAGATCCCGCTTGACCACGGGCCCTTCGCAGCGGTCGCACTCACCGCCGCCGATGACCTGCTCGTTGGCCAGCACCGTCTGGCAGGAGGCGCACCAGTTAACCGGCGCCTTGGCGCGGTAAGCCAGCCCGGCCTCGTACAGCTTCAGGAAGAACCATTCGGTCCACTTGTAATAATCCGGCTGGCAGGTGATCACTTCCCGGTCCCAGTCGTAAACAGAGCCCATGGATTTGATCTGCTTGCGCATATTTTCCACGTTGTTCATCGTCCAGGTGCGCGGGTGAATGCCGCGCTTGATGGCGGCGTTCTCCGCCGGCAGGCCGAAGGCGTCGAAACCCATGGGGTGCATGACGTTGTAGCCCTGCATCCTCTTATAGCGGGCGTAGGCGTCGGACGGGGCCATGGCGTACCAGTGGCCGATGTGGAGGTCGCCCGAGGTGTAGGGGAACATGGTCAGGGCGTACCATTTGGTTTTGGGCGAATCCCCGTTAACTTTATAAAGTCCGTCGGCGGCCCATTTTGTTTGCCATTTTTTTTCAATTTCCTGGGGCTCGTATCTGTCGGTCATAAGGGGTTTACTCCGCCGTTTTCCGTATCCTGTAATCTTAACGCCTGCGCGTGGCGCGTTCAAGTGGAACAGTAGAGGATAAAGTTGCGGCTGTATTTGCGGTACCGGCGGCCGATTTGAGTTGTAAATTGGGAAAATAAATCCATTTTTTAGCTTTGGGCGCGACTTACATAATAGAACCAATGATTGGATGAAATATTCTTTGTTTTTCCACAGACGATTTTTTAAGAAACAATCCGGTTTTATCACGATTGGAATCCGGCCTGCCAAACGTAGGATTGTTTTGTTGTAGCAAGTAAAAATAATCGAAACAATTCAGACGGCGATCCTAGGGAATCAAAGCAAGAAATCTGGCGGGCAAAACACGTAGAATCAGCAAGTCCATCCTGTAACACACTTATCGGAGAACGTATTGTAGCACACCGTCACTCTCCGGCTGTCAATAGGATTTTGGCGGGTTTCGGGGGTTTATTTTTTAGGAGACCTGATGAGGGGGGCACGACATCCTTCGATTCTCGGGGTACAATGCCGTGCCGCTACTGGGGACTGGTTGATTCGACAACCCTGAAACGGCCTCGGTGTCAGGATGGACTGGCCGGCGGTTTGTGCAATGACTTTGGTTTGAGTTGCGATATCGTCAATTCGGATGCCCGTTTCAACGTCGACATGTTCAAATGCACCAGTTGCGAGCAGTGCGTTGGCGCCTGTGGGTAGGGACGCTAAGGTTTGGACAAATGGCGGGAGATTGACATAAAGACATCTTTGCGATACAGTATTCCCGCCAAGCAGAGCGGGCAGCCGCCGCGGCTTTTTGCCGGGGAGGAAAGTCCGAGCTCCATCGGACGGGGTGCCGGGTAACTCCCGGGAGGGGCGACCCTACGGAAAGTGCAACAGAAACATACCGCCAACGGCCCTCACGGGCGCGGGTAAGGGTGAAATGGCGAGGTAAGAGCTCACCGGCGGGCGGGAGACCGTCCGGCCGTGAAAACCCCACCCGGAGCAAGGTCAAATAGGGGAACTTAAGGCGTGTCCGCGCTGTTCCCGGGTTGACCGCTTGAGCCCGCCGGTAACGGCGGGCCTAGATAGATGGCTGCCGCCTTCAATGAAGGGTACAGAACTCGGCTTACAGCTCTGCTTGGCTACATACGAGTTTATAGTTCATAGTTTATAGTTTATAGTTTCAGTTCTCCTACTGCGTACGAGGTTATAGTTGTCAGTTCCCTTCATCCCCTGGTATCGAATCCGGGTATTTATAATCCGAACTGAAGGCGTCTTGGGGCTGGGTTTTGGGGACTGAAAATTGGTAACTGGTAACTATCAACTAGTTTGTCTACCCTGAACATAGCGTGGCGATTGCGAAAGATTACGGGCTTAAGAGCTTGCATGAGTGGTTGGGGCATTGACACAAGGCGCACAACGGCGGTAAACAGCGCTAACCGGCCTTGCCCGGCTTAAGATGGAAGCGGTTATAATACCCAACGATATGACACACCCCCACCTTCACGAATTCGTCCGGGAATGCGCCGGCCGCGCCGGGCACAACTGGACCGAACTCTACGACGAGATGTGTCGCACCGCGGCCCGGCGGCAATACCGCGGGCTGGGCTATTCGGAACTCCGGGAAATGGGGCTGCCGCTCGACCTGAACGGTTTGGACGCGACGGCGGCGCTCGTGGATGATGTGCTGGGGCGGGCGAACTAAAAAAGAGGATCCTAAAAGGTACCCGTACTACCAATTCAAAACCCGGCATAGCAGGAGCGTAAGCTCCTTTTTTGTTTTTAGCGCAACAATAAAATAAGTATTGATTCAGCCCCGGTCGGGGACTATAATCCGAGTTAGGTCAAACCCTGAGGAGCTTGAGATGAAAAAGCTGCTGGCGTTTGTTCTGGCGATTGGATTAGTCACCGGCATGGCGGGCTGCACCGATATCGAATTCGAGAATATCCACTTTGGTTCGAACGACGAACTGGAACAGACTGCTGAGCCGGTCCGTTGCCAACTTATCCTCGATACGCGGGTGGTCACTGTCAGTGGGGCTTATGTCTACCCGCAACCAGTTCAATTTGAATACATGGTTTACGACACGGATAACATGGCCACCAAGTTAGGCGGTTATGTTGAAAAGTTCACAGATTCAACCGGATTCGTGAGGTACATCACCGAAGTTATCACCCTGCCTGAGGGCTATTACGTCAGAATCACTGTTCACGCTGGCGAACCGGGGTCAATGGTAACTAATACGATTTCATACACCTATACTGAGATAAGCCGGGAAACAAACAGAGGTGAAGGTGCCAATCTTTACACACTCGCAAAAACTCTAACCGTCGTCAAAGGCGCCGGTGGAGTCGCTCCATAACCAACAATTATCCTAAAACCCTCAGCTAAGGTAATCGATTGCCCAGGCCAGCAGGTCGTCGCCGGTGAGGTCGAGGGCGAAGTCCGGGGTGATGCCGAGTCCCTCGATGAGGTGGCCGTCCGGGGTGTACCAGCGGGCGATGGTGAGATAGATGCCGGTGCCTCCGGGCAGTTCGTAAAGCTGGTTGACCGAGCCTTTGCCGAAGGTCTGGGCGCCGCAGACGGCGGCGCGGTCATAATCCTGAAGCGCGCCGGCCAGCACTTCGGAACCGGACGCCGAAAAGCCATCTACCAGGACGACCATGGGCAGCGCGGTGGTGGCGGATTGTTTGATGACATCATGGGTGGTGACGCCGCCTTCACGGTCCTTGATGGTCAGGACCACGCCGTCGGTGATGAAGTAACTGGCGGTATTAATAACCGTGGAGACCAGACCTCCGGGGTTGCCGCGGAGGTCCAGGATGATGGAAACGGCTCCATTGCCATTGATCTCCTCTATAACGGGCAGCAGTTCTTCATCCGTATTCTGATTGAAACTGAAGATGGTGATATGGGCGATGCTGCCAAGCATTTCCAGATCGACCGAGGGCTGGGTGATTCGGGCTCGGGTGATTGTGAAAGAAAGGGGACTACCGTCCCGTTCGATCGCGATGACGACACTGGTACCGGCTTCTCCGCGGACCAGCGGACCCAGTTCGGCCATAGTCAGCCCATCGGTTGAAACTCCGTCCACTGCGGTAATGTGATCACCTGCTGCCAGCCCGGCCTGGGCGGCGGGCGAGTCCGGAAAGACGGCGATAATGATAAGCGCGTTATCCCGCACTGTCATCTCGGCGCCGATGCCGGAGTAAGTGCCGTCGAAATCATCCAGCATGGCGGCGTAGCCGGCGGTGTCCAGGTAGGCGGAGTAGGGGTCGCCAAGGTAATCCATCATGCCGCGGATGGCGGCCTCCGCCAGGGCGTCCTGATCAATCTTGTCAGGTTCGACGTAACGGCCGGTGACGGTTTCCCAGGCTTCGATGACGCGTTTCAGGGAATCGCTGCCACCCGGGGAGAGTACAGCCGTCATATAACCGAAGCCGAAACTTACCAGCAGCGCGGTGACCGAGAAAACACTGCCGACGGCGATTTTCCAACGTGTTGACATCATGATTCTCCTGAAGTGTCCTACCTAACATAATACTACAAAAACGGCTAAAGCGCACTTTTTGAACGTGGAGGGACGAGTGCATTAACGGCTGCGTTGACGAGAAGTCGTGTCCCTGCCGCCCGGCGACGCTGACGCGCCGCCCAGGGCCGAGATGAGGACCCTGTGTCATAACCGTCATATTGAAGGAAAGCGCGGTTAAACAATCAGCCTCACTAAACGTTGAATTGAGCTTCTTCGCTGCGCTCAGAAAGACAATTATCTCTTTTTGAGACACCCTGTGATGGCGGCACCTGCGGGATCGGGACAAGCCTGTTAATGACCGGAGTCCGGAGGTGGTATAATGGGCACTCAAGTCAGATGATTCGACGGTTACATGCTGAACACAGAATTTAAACGCCGGGCTCATTTGACCGGCGACAATGGTTATAGCTATAATCCTTGTCTTGAAAGTTATTGAAAATGACCGAAATGAGTGTATTAGAAAACCTTAAACAAAAAGCCCTGGGCGAACTGGAAACTATCGAATCCGCGGAGGCGCTTGAAGCCTGGCGGGTGACTTACCTCGGTAAGAAGAGCGAACTGGTAGCGGTGCTGCGCAGTCTCGGTTCTTTGCCCGTCGAAGAACGCAAGGATGTCGGCGGACAGGCCAACGCGGTACGCGAGGAACTGGAAGCCGCGCTGGAAGCCAGGGAGGAATCGATGGCGGAAAAGTTTACCGGCGATCCGCTTGGTATCGATATCACCCTTCCCGGGCGACCATGGCTGGCCGGCCGGCTGCATCCGGTGACCCGCATCATCAATGAGATCACCGATATTTTCTCATCGCTCGGCTTTTCGACCGTCGAAGGGCCGGAAATCGAACTCGACCGTTATAATTTCGACGCCCTCAATATCCCCAAGGAACACCCGGCCCGCGACACCATGCAGACCTTTTGGATGGATGATGTCGACGAAAAAGGCGAGCGCCACAAGCTGCTGCGGACGCATACTTCTCCGATGCAGGTGCGTTTCATGGAGAAGTATAAGGAGCCGCCCTTTCGTATCATCGTGCCCGGCCGGGTTTACCGCTACGAGGCGACCGACGCCAGCCATTTGCCCATGTTCCACCAGGTGGAAGGTTTGCTGGTGGACAAGGATGTTACCTTCGCCGACCTGAAGGGCACTCTCTATGAGTTTGCCAGGCGCTTTTTCGGTCCTACCCGCAAGGTCCGCTTCCGCTGCGACTTCTTCCCCTTTGTCGAACCGGGGGTTGAAATGGCCATCGAGTGCGGTTCATGTTCCGGCGCCGGTTGCCGGGTGTGCGGCGACACTGGTTGGCTGGAGATCCTGGGTGCCGGTATGGTGCATCCCAACGTGCTCAAGGGTGTAGGTATCGACCCTGAGATCTATACCGGATTTGCTTTCGGTATCGGAGTGGAGCGTTTGCCGATGTTGCGCTATGGTGTGGACGATATCCGTCTTTTCTATTCCAACGATTTAAGATTCCTGAGGCAGTTTTAATGAAAGCGCCGATTTTATGGCTTAAAGATTACGTCGATATCACTATTCCGGTCGAGGAGGTCGCCGAAAAGCTGACGCTGGCCGGCAACGAGGTCTCCGAGATCATCTCCACCGTACCGGCATGGGATGGCATCGTGGCCGCCGAAGTCCTGGCTGTGGAGAGCCATCCTAACGCCGACCGTTTGCGCCTGGTGACCGTCAATACCGGTACCGAGCAGCCCAAGGTGGTTTGCGGCGCGCCTAATGTCCGGGTTGGCCAGAAAGTGGCCTTTGCCGGCGTCGGCGTTAAGCTAATCGACGGGCATACCGGCCAGGCGATGGAACTCAAGCCGGCCAATATCCGCGGCGTCGAATCACGGGGCATGGTTCTGTCCGAAAAAGAACTCGGCCTGTCCGATAGCCACGAAGGCATTCTTGAGCTGGATGCGGCGACTGCAGTGGGAACGCCCCTGGCGGATATCCTCGGTGATAAGGTCCTGAATATCGAGGTCACGCCCAACCGCGCCGACTGCTTCTCCATCACCGGTATCGCCCGGGAAGTAGCCGCTATCACCGGGCAGAATGGTATCAAACTACCCGATACCGCCTATGAAGAAGCTGAAACCCCGGTCAGCGAATCGTTGGCTGTGGAGATAAAGGCCTCTGACCTGTGCCCGCGCTATACCGCCACCGTGATTAAAGGCATCAAGGTCGGCCCGTCACCCGAGTGGATGCAAAAGCGTTTGCTGCAGATGGGTCAGCGCCCGATCAACAATATCGTTGATATAACTAACTATGTCATGCTGGAGTATGGCCAGCCTTTGCACGCGTTCGACCTGCAGAAGATCAAGGGAGGCAAGGTCGTCGTCCGCCGCGCTGAAGAAGGTGAAAAATTTATCACCCTCGATGACGAAGAACGCACCTTGACCACCGATACCCTGATGATCGCCGATGCCGAGCGGACTATCGCTGTAGCCGGTGTCATGGGCGGCGCTAACAGTGAGGTTTCCGCCACCACCACGGATATCGTGTTAGAGTCAGCTAATTTCGACGCCGCATCTATCCATCGTACTGCGAGTAATCTCAAACTGTCCTCGGAGGCTTCAGTCCGTTTCGAACGGAATCTGAGCCCGGAGCTGCCGCCGCACGCGCTCAAGAGAGCAACCAAGCTGATACTGGATATTGCCGGCGGCAAGGCGCAACAGGGTATCGTAGACTCTTTCCCCGGGAAGAAGTATACCTTTGGTATTCTGATACCAGTACCCAGGATCAATAAAATACTGGGCTCCGACTATGGTTTAACTCCGATCACAAAAACCCTTAAAGCGCTGGGACTGACGTGGTATATCGAGGATAGCGACGAAGAAAACTACGAAATGCCCTCAGGTACCCAATTCCTCCGGATATATCAACCATGGTGGCGTACCGATCTGAATATTCCCGAGGATATCGTCGAAGAGATTGCCCGGATCATGGGTTATGATAATATTCCTTCCCGGCAGCTTTCCGGGCCAATTCCCAAGCGGGTAGGACCGCCGATGCTCGGGTTTAAAAAACTGTTCCGCACCGCACTGGTGGGTTATGGTTTCCAGGAGTTGCTGTCTCTGTCTCTCTCCAACGAGGCGTCATTACGGCGGGTTACCGCCGCTGGTGAGAACGAGGTCACACCTGTTAAGCTGTTGAACCCGATGTCGGCCGACCAGGAATGCCTGCGCACCTCCCTCAGGGCGGCACTTCTTTCGTCCGTGGCAGCCAACCGGCGGTACGAAACCGGTGGCCTTCGGCTGTTTGAAATTGGCCGGGTTTACCGTATGGCTGGAAACGGCGTACCTGTTGAACAGGAAATGGTTTGCGGTATCATCACCGGTGAAGCCGAGCCGACCGGATGGCAGCAATGCCGCAGGCCATTCGATTTTTACGACATTAAAGGTTTGCTGGAAACGATCCTGGACCGCATGCAGGTGAGCTACACACTTGAGATATCCCATGACGGCGGGCTCCGGCCGGGCGCCCAGGCAAACTTCGTTATCGATGGAGTCACCTTCGGCGTTATCGGCGAGATCCATCCTAAAGTGGCGCTTGCCCACGATATCGATGAAACGGCGTATATTTTCGAGATAGACCTGGCGGCGCTGATGCAGAAGGTTAAACCTGGCCGCGCTTATAAGCAGTTATCCCGTTATCCCGCGGTGGTGAGGGATATCGCGCTCGTTTTGGATGAAGCGGTAACCCACCAGCAGGTCAAAAACATCCTGGCCAACTTCCAGTTGCTAACTGATGTCAGTCTCTTCGACGTTTACGCCGGCAAACAGGTGGCGGGAGGCAAGAAGTCCCTGGCCTACCGGCTGACGTTCCAATCGCCGGAGTCTACGCTGACCGACGCCCAGGTGGACAAGGTCATGGCGGAGATCGTTTCCACACTGGCGACGGAACTGGGCGCGACGCTCAGGAGCTAAAGGGTAAATTCCAAATTACAAGCACCAAATAACAAACAGAATTAAAGAAGGGGCGGCGTTTCTGAATGGAACGCCGCCCCTTCTTGTTTACTGGCTAAGTGTCTTGAAGGTTATGGCCCCGTGCCGGTCACGGCTTCTTCAGCGTCAACTAGGCCGTAACCGAAGTAAACATCTTTATCCTGATTGTCATCTGTCAGGTCATCAGCGGTGGATTGAAGCTTAGATCTCACTTCATTGTTGATTGTTGAGTCGTCATCGTCGGCTGTGTCGGTGACTGTTGCAGATGCGATTACTAGCGCCACCACCCCGGTCACGTGCGGCGTAGCCATCGAGGTGCCGTACATCGTGGCATAGCCGCCGCCTTTGTAGGTGGACTCAATGGCAAAGCCTGGCGCGGCCAGTTCGATCTGGGAACCGAAGGTACTGAAATACGCCAACCCATCGCTTTTATCGGTCGCCGACACTGCTATTACCTCGGGCCAGGCAGCGGGGTATTCGGGTTGGTTCAGTCCGTCACCGTCGTTACCCGCGGCGGCGACGATGATGATGCCGGCTTCATAAGCGTCGGTTACGGTTTTGTGGAAAATGGTGCTTTCCGACGCGGAACCCAGGCTCATGTTAATTACCTGGATATCGTTCACCATGCACCATTCGATGCCCTCGATAATATCCGAGACCCACCCTGACCCGCTGCGGTCCAGGACTTTCACCGCGTAGAGGGTGACACCGGGTGCGACACCCACAACCCCGAAATCATTGTTATTTGCACCGATGGTACCCGCAACATGGGTGCCGTGTCCATTGTCATCGTTGGCCGACTTGCGGGAGTTGATCGCATTATAACTACCTGCAACATTCAGGTCAGGGTGGGTGAGGTCGATGCCCGTATCCAGGACGGCGACTTTGACTCCCGACCCGGTACTGGTGTTCCATGCGAGGCTGGCATCGATCCGGTCGATTCCCCAAGGAGTTATCTGCGCTAGTGGTGTCGGTGGATCTTCTCCTCCTGGCTTGCCGGGTTTCTCTGGTTTAACCATGATTGTGGCTATAACGTCGTCTTCGATATAAAGCACTTCGGCGAATTTAGAAAGAGCTTTTTCCGCCGCGGGGGTGGCCATGACCACAGCCGCGCCAGACAGCGGCAGGCTCTTGATCTTGCCCGCTCCGGCTTTGGCCAGAATCGCGTCCTGGGCTGCCTGACTCACCTGCTCCTGAAAAACGACTATCTTGCGGACGGGGATGTTGGCATTGTCCGATGTCGCGGCCAGCGGGATGATCGAGGTGAACAGGAGCGAGAGTGTCATGATAGCGGTGATGACTAGGGACAGGCGTCTTCTCATCTTGGTTCCTCCCGGGCTTGCGCCGCAACGGAAAGGTGATTGAAAGCGCAACTCTTAACCCAATTTAAATATACTCCCGGCATTCCTTCCGGTCAATAGGGGAAACTACTTAATTTTCACAGGGTTGACACCGGTTCCCGTTGCCATTAAGCTGATTTTGTACGGTGAAAAAAACGAGGCATCGGACATGGGAGAAACATGAAAATCGGGATTTTTGAGGCGGTGATCATCGTCGCGGTTCTGCTGACGGTGGTGTATGTCTGGCGGTGGCTGGGGGAGGGCCGTTCCGGGGTTGACGAGGGGTACGAAGATGAGGATGAAGAAAGTTCAGCACCTTCAGGCAGTCCGCCCTTAAGGGTCGCCGGACTCATGTTCGTTTTAGGCGGGTTGGGGCTGCTGATCGCCAGCTATGTGATCATCATGGGATTAGCCTCGATGTTTATCTGGGCGACGGCGATACTACTGTTGGGGATAGCTCTTCTGTTACTCTCGCGGCAGTGATCCCCCACCCACCGCCCAAATCCTAAATCCTAATATCTAATTTCTAAACAATATCCAAGGACCGAAGGTTCAAAAAAATCCACAACCCATCCCCGGGCGGGCGAGGCCGTGCCTAGCCCCTACGATGAGACGAACCAGTCTTTGACAGCAAATATAAAAGGCGGCGTCTCCATCTGGAGACGCCGCCTTTACGTTAGTCCTCGGTGTTTGTTCTATCTCCAGGGGGAGCGGGCGGGGGGGCGGTTGGCTTTGGTAGGTTCGGTGTAGGCCTGGCGCTGATGGGTGAACAGCGGGCGGCGCAGGAAGGCCGGGACATCCAGCTCGTCCTCGCTCTTGATGCCGCGCAGTTGGTTGGTCAGGTCATCCTCACCGTCGGCCTCTTCAGTGTTGGTGTGGAAGCCGGTGGCGATGAGGGTGATGCGGACGTCGTTGCCCATGTTGGCGTTGGAGCCGACGCCGAAAATGATGTTGGCGTCCGGATCGACGGACTTGCGGATGACCTCGGCGGCCTCGTTGACTTCATAAAGGCTGAGATCCGGTCCGCCGACGATGTTGAACAGGACGCCGCGGGAGCCGGTGACGGAAACGTCCAGCAGGGGGGAGGCCAGGGCCTCACGGGCGGCGTCGATGGCGCGGTTCTTGCCAGTGCCGCGGCCGATGGACATCCAGGCCGGGCCGGCGTCTTTCATGACTGCTTTGACATCGGCGAAGTCCAGGTTGATAGTGCCGGGAACGGTAATGACCTCGGAGATAGCCTGAACGCCATGGTGCAGGACATCATCCGCCATTTTGAAGGCGGCGTCGACGCCGGTCTTCTGGTCGCAGAGTTCCAGCAGGCGGTCGTTGGGGATGATGATAAGGGTATCGACTTTGCCGAGCAATTTCTGGATGCCTTCCTTGGCGGTCTTGGTGCGGTGGGCGCCTTCAAAGCTGAAGGGTTTGGTGACTACGGCAATGGTCAGGGCGCCGCTTTTCTTGGCCTCCTCGGCCACTACGGGGGCGGAGCCGGTGCCGGTGCCGCCGCCCATGCCGGCGGTAACGAAGACCATGTCGGAACCGGTGACCAGCTCACGGATCTCGTCACGGCTCTCCTCAGCCGCTTTCTGACCCATGGTGTGATCGCCGCCGGCGCCGAGGCCGCGGGTGACCTTTTCGCCAAGCTGGACGCGGACGGGGGCCTCGGTGATGGCCAGCGCCTGGGCGTCGGTGTTGAGGGCGATGAATTCAACACCCTGGATCTCCTCACGGACCATGCGGGTAACGGCGTTACAACCGCCACCGCCGCAACCGAAAACCTTGATCCTGGCCGGGTTGGGGACGAAACTCGTCTTAGCCATATTCTTTTTCTCCTCTATATTTTTCTAAATTATTTATTATTTACGTTAAGCGCCGAGGAACTTGGAAAGAAGCCCCTTCATCCGGCCGAAGAATCCCAGGCCGCCCCACTTGTTACGCGGCTGGTTCTTGGCGCCCCAGAGGAGCAGGCCGACGCTGGTGGCGTATGCCGGGTCGCGCAGGGCATCGGTGATGCCGTAGACGTTGGACGGCATGCCGACCCTGACCGGTAACTGGCTAATATCGCGGCCAAGAGTTTCCAATCCGGCGATGTTGGACGAACCGCCGGTGAAGACGATGCCCGCGGGTACGACGCTCTCGTAATCCGAGCGCGGCAGTTCCAGGAGGACCAGCCGCATGATCTCCTCGATGCGGGCGCGCAGGATGTCGCACAGGTCCTGGTAGCTGATGCCATGGCCGTCCTCAGAGATGGGGTTGGCTTCCATGCGGCTTTCATAGACCGGCATGACCGAGCCGTAACGCTTTTTCATCTCTTCGGCCACGTCGAAGGGCAGACCCAGGCCGATGGCGACGTCCCGGGTGAGCTGGTATCCGGCCACCGGTAAGATGGCGGTGTGCCAGATGGCACCGTCCTTAAAGATGCAGACGTCGGTGGTGCCGCCGCCGATATCAGCGAGGACCACGCCGACCTGTTTCTCATCTTCAGTCAGCACCGCTTCACTGGAAGCCAGGGGCTCCAGCACCAGATCGTCGATCTCGACGCCCAGGGAGCGGATGCACTTGATGAGGTTCTGCACCGAGGCCGCGGCGGCTGTGATGACGTGTGTTTCCACATCCAGCCGGAAGCCGTGCATGCCGACCGGGTTCCTGACCCCGACCTGGCCGTCCACCGCATAGTTACGGGGGATGACATGCAATAGCTTGCGGTCGTTGGGGACCTTAATGCTCTGGGCGCTGGAAAGCACCCGTTTGAGATCATCCGGGCGCACCAGGCGGTCGCCCCGGGTGATGGCCACCACGCCCTTGTTGTTGACCGAACTGACATGGCGGCCAGTGACGCCGACATAGGCGCTCTCGACCTTGTAATTGGCGGCCTGTTCCGCTTTTCTGATCGATTCCTTGATCGACTGTGCGGCGTCATTGATGTTGACCACCAGACCCTTGTGCAACCCGTGCGATGGGGCGATGCCGACGCCGATTACCTGGGTAGAGCCGTTTTCGGTAATTTCGGCGATGGCGGTACAGATCTTGGTAGTACCAACATCGATCGCCGTTACAATCCTGCGTTTCATGTTCCTCCTCCTTATAGCTTGATTGACGTTTAGTTTGGACCCTTTATTGAAGCCACTCTCACATCGCCGCCCTCCTTCGCAGGGGGGTCACACCGGGAGCGACAAGGGTAGGGCTGCCCGCCTCAAGGCAATTCCTAACCAGTGGCTGATTGGACTCATTTAGAAAAAAAAGCTCTTCGAGCGGCACCTCATTTTCCTCACGACTGAGGATGCGCTCCGCGGCCCGCAGCTTGGCGCTGCGGCTGCGTGGGTTGAGCCTTAACTCTTCAACGGATGGGGTGATAACCTTCTTATTCAGGATCCGCAGCCGGGCGGCATGACCGCAGCGGCATTCCGGCAGATCGGCCGGGCAGACACAGTCACGGGATTCCTGCTGCATGAACTGCTTGACGATGCGGTCTTCAAGCGAGTGATAACTGATGACCACCAGGCGGCCGCCGAAACCTAAAAGGCGGGTGGCCTGCTCCAGGACGTTCTCCAGCCGGGTGAGTTCCTCGTTCACGGCGATACGCAAGGCCTGGAAAGTGCGGGTAGCCGGGTGTATGTCCTCACCCCCGCCGACAACCCGGGCGACCAAAGCCGCCAGCTCCGTGGTCGTTTTAATGGGACGGGATTCAACGATGCGCCGGGCGATCTGGCGGCTGCGCCGTTCCTCGCCGTAGCGCCACAGGATATCGGAGATCTCCGTCTCGGAATAAGTGTTGACGATCTCCGCGGCGGTTACCTTCTGATCCGGTGAGAAGCGCATGTCCAGGGGGGCTTCATGGCGGAAGGAAAAGCCCCGGCCGGCGGCGGTAAGCTGCATCGAGGCCAGGCCGAGATCCAACAGGATGCCGTGCACCGGGTAGAAGCCGTTATCCCGGCAGACGGTTTCCATGTTGCCGAAATTATCGTTGACCAGGAGATAGGAACCCTCGAAGTCCCACAGATTCTCCCGGGCGATCTCCAAACTTTTTGGGTCGGCGTCGATGCCCAGCAGCTGGCCGCCCGGGGAACTCATCTCCAGGATGGCGCGGGCATGACCGCCGGCGCCGGTGGTGCCGTCGACATAACGCCCGCCCGGACCCACGGCCAGCGCTTGCAGCGTTTCCTCCAGCATCACCGGAATGTGATCAGACGACATGAACTACCGTTTCTCCAGACCTTCCAAGATTTGCCACACCTGGTCCTGATCATCGGCCTTTTCAGCCTCCCAGGCTTCCCGCGACCAGATCTCCAGGTGGTCGGAGACACCCACCACCACCGCCTCGCCGGTGATGCCGGCATAAGCCCTCAGTGTCTCGGGGAGGGATACGCGGCCCTGGCCGTCGATGGCGGCGGGGAAAGCCTGGCCGAAGACGGCGCGTTTGAGCTTGCGGAGCTTTGAGGGACTGGTGACCGCGGCGTCGATCTTTTCGGAAAAGCGCTGCCATTCTTTGATAGAATAGGCGTTGACGCATTTCTCGGCGCCGGGGGCCAGGAAGAACCCGTCCTTGAGCGGCAGGCGGAATCGGGGCGGAACCGGTAACCGGCCCTTTTCATCCAGTTTGTAGTTGAATTCCCCGAAAAAGAACATTCCGCCTGTTACTCCACTATCTCCCACAATTTACCACGTTCATCCATTTTATGGGTGGATGGAGTGAATGTCAACACTTTTTTTGGAAATATTTTTGAAATTGCCGAAATTGGTACTAAATACTTGGAATGAGGGGCTGTTGGGTCGACGGAAACCGGAAATGAGGCCGGATTTCGAGATCGGGGCATCATTCAAAGGATGCGCGATGGTTGCGGGATGAGGATTCAGAGAGCGAAGAGAGTCGAAAGGCCTTATTCCATGAACTCGATGGCGGCGGGGGGTTTGTCGCGGAGGACTACTTCAATACCTACCTGGCGGAACAGTTCTATGAAGGCGTCGTCGGCGTAGCGGCCGAAACTGACGAAGCGCTTGACGCGGGCGTTGGCCAGCATCTTGGCGCAGAGGATGCAGGGGGTGTGGGTGCAGTAAACGGTGGCGCCCTCCAGGTTGACGCCGTGCTGCGCCGCCTGGATGATGACGTTCTGCTCCGCGTGAACGGCGCGGCAGATCTCGTGGCGGGTGCCGGAGGGGATGTTGTTCTCATCCCGCAGGCAGCCCAGCTCCAGGCAGTCCGGCACGCCGGCGGGGGCGCCGTTATATCCGGTGGTCAGGATATGCTTACTCTTTACCGCTACGGCGCCGACATGCCGCCGCCGGCAGGTGGAGCGTTCCGCCACCACGGCGGCGATCTTCAAGAAATAATCGTCGGTTTCAGGTCTTTGCATTTATTCAGCCTTGAGATTGTCGATGAGCGCCCGAACCTGCGCCGTGAGCTCGTCGAAGCCACCTTCGTTGAGGATCATGTAGTCCGCCACGGCGATGGGTCCGGCCTTGCTGACCTTCTCCACCTCGGCGCGATCCCGGGAGAAGGTTTCCTCACGGGTCAGCGGCCTCACGGAACGCGTCGAAAGGCGCCTGGCGCGGGTGGCGGGCGAGGCCCAGACGGCGGCTACCGCCAGGTCGTCCTTGTAATAGTCCTTGAGGAAGATGTATTCCTCCCAGGAGTAGAGGCCGTCGATGACTGCTGGCCCATTCTTCAGCGCGGCGTCGATGCGCGGCAGGTTGAGTTTGGCGTAGGCAGCCATGCCCAGTTCCACCCGCAACGCCTCGCGGACGGTGCGTTCGTTGGCCTCGTTGAGCGGAAGGCCGCGGCGTTTGACCTCATCATCCGTGACATCGCCAAAGCGGACACGAGTGTAGCCGGATTGCTCGAAAAGCCGGGAGGCCTCGGTTTTGCCGGCGCCGGCCATGCCGACCATGGCGATGATTCTGGGTGATTTGTTCTGAATGGAATTCATGGGGAACATTATAGGGGGAAGGGGGGAGGGGGTACAACCCACCGGGGGGGAAATACGAATGTCGAAATCCGAAATTCGAAATAGTCACCAAATTCTAATTACCGAAACGGGCCAGCCAATCATCCTGAGATTCGTCCGTTAAATTACAGGAAACTGGACAAAGTGCCACCGCCGCCACTCGTGGGAGGGTTGCGGCGGGCGCCTTTCGGACGGGCGCGGCCACCCATGAGGCGGTCGACTTCGTCGGCATCGTTACAATAGGTGAAAACAGAATCTTTCTCGACCTTCTCGCGGCGGTAGAGTTCCACTAGCGCCTCATCCATGGTGATCATACCTTCGTCGCGGCTGGTGCGGATGACGTTGGGCAATTGGTAGATCTTACCCTCGCGAACCAGGTTCTTGACCGCAGCGTTCGCCAGCATGATCTCCACCGCGGCGATGCGGCCGTCGCTGATGGAGCGGGGAACCAGCGTCTGGCAGAGCACGCCGACCAGCAGGGAAGCCAGGCGGGTCTGCGCCAGGTGGCGTTCGTGGGGCGGGAAGAGGTCGATGATGCGTTCCAGCGCCTGGTAGGTGCTGGGGGCGTGGGACGTCGAAAGTACCAAATGGCCGGTCTCGGCGATAGTCAGCACTGCGGCGGCGGTATCCAGATCCCGCATCTCGCCGACCATGATGACATCCGGGTTCTGCCGGAGCACGTGTTTCAGCGCCTGGGAGAAGGAGCGGGTGTCAGTGCCGAGCTGGCGCTGGGTGATGGCGCATTTTATCGAGGGGTGGATGTATTCGATGGGGTCTTCGATGGTGACCACGTGCTTGGCGGCGGTGTGGTTAAGGTGCTGGATCATGGCCGCCAGGGTGGTCGATTTACCGCTGCCGGTGGGACCGGTGACGATAGCCAGGCCGCGGGGTTTGGCGATCAGGTCCTTGCAGATCTGCGGCAGCTCCAGTTCATCGATGGTGGGGATGGCCGGGGGCAGCAGCCGGATAGCCAGGCTGATGGCGCCCCGCTGCTGGGCGGCATTGCAGCGTAGACGGCCGACGCCGGGCATGGTGAAACCGAAGTCCAGTTCCAGTTCCTGAGCGAAGGTCTCCCGTTCCGCGGGCTGGGCCAGTTGTGTCAGCGCGTCCTCGGTGTCCCGGGGTTCCAGTGGAGGCAGGGGCAGTTGTTCCAGCCCGCCCCGGACACGAACCAGCGGCGGCGAATCCACCACCAGATGGAGATCGGAGCCATTCCGGTCCCTGGCTTCGGTAATAAGCGCGAAGACATCAATCATACTTACTATTTCATTTTCTTCATGAGTGAGTTTATACCGATATAGATTAGTACATTATCAAGGTGAATTTATATATGTAGACCTTGGTGTCTTCAGTGAGTTCCTTGATTATTTCAGCAACTATCACATTCTCAAAACGTAGGGTGTCCCGCAATGCCCGTGCGTAAGCAAAGACATTAACTTCCCCCTCAGTGGCTACACCTTTGACAGTAAGCACTCCTTCGCCCCAGTCAATGGTATCTAAAGTGACTTTATTAGAGGGAATGCGCAGCCAGGCATTACGCACGTCGCCGGAGGCTTTTTCCCGCTGGTTACGCATGTACTCATACTGGGCATCCAGCGAATTGGTTTTAGTGACGATAGGGGTGATGGCTTTGTCAATCCCGGCAGTCTGCGAATTAACCCCGGCGGTTTCAGCCTGGATCCGGGCGATGTCGGCTTGGGCCAGGGTCACCTGTGTCTGGACGCCGTCGATTCTGAGCTGTATTTCATCGTTTGTTTTCTTGAAGTCATCGATCAGGAACCAGCCGTAAACCAGCCCGCCGATGAGAATAACGCCGGCTATCGGTGCCAGGATATTGAACCAGTTGACACCTTTGGGCAGGTACTGGGCCGGCAGAACATTGACGTTGATGACGGAGCCGAAAGCCGCATCCTCCTTGGCCAGGGGGACCATACCCAGGTTGATCATGAACTGGCTCGCCTCGAAGCCTTCAGGGGCGGTGAACGGCTCGGTCAGCAGTTCCACCGGGCGGCCGTCGCTGCCTCCAAGGGCTGGCCAGGCATCAGTCTCGTTGGCCAGTTCTCCTGCGAGGACGATAGGCACATCCGCACCGAGGTGGCTCTCCGCATGTGAGGAATTATAGAAGGTGATGGTGCGGGATATCTCCTCGGCGATCCCCATGACACGTTCCGCGTCGGTGAGAACCTCGGTGGGCAGCGAAAAGCTGCGGATGACCTCAGGCACACGGTTCACCAGAATGACGATATCGATATTAGATAACCAGGTATTGACGACCACGGCACGGGGCACGTGCACCAGCCGCGCCAACGCCAGCGGGGCGATGTCCATTACCTTGACCAAAAGTCCGGCTTTCTGGATGGTGCGTACCAGAGCGTCCGTGGCGTTTTTGGGATAGGCCACCAGGAAGTAGCGCTGCTCATGACCCTCGGCGCCGAGCAGTTGCCTGCCCAGATAGACCTGATCTATGGGCACCGGGATAACGCGGTTGGCTTCTGACTGGATAGCCTCTTCCAGGATGTTCTTGGGCACTTCCGGCAGGTTGATCAGGCGGAAAATAGAGTTCAACCCGGACAGGGCGGCCACCACAGTGGCGCCGGGATGTCCCTGTTCATGCATAAAGGCGCGCAGGCTCTCCGCTACTGCGTCTTCCCGGGTGATGATGCCATCTGAGACCATGCCCGGATCCAACAACAGTGAAGCCCATTTTTCAACTACTTTACCGTTGGTTACCAGTAGTTTAATCTCATTGTCTTCAATGAATAAAGAAACTTGTTTAGACATTTATTCGTCCTCCAGCGCCATCAAGGTGATAACGATAGTTGATTCCGTTGGCTGGACTCCAGCGAATTCCGGATCATACACGTTAAAAATTTTAGTCTGAACTGAGTCTATGGTGGACGTCAGATAGTCCTGAATCAGCGCTGTGGTTTCCAGACTGCCGATGAAGCTGTTGATACTGTTGATATGCCCGATAATCTTGATCGTCATGGTGGTGCTCTGGTATTTAATTTTCTCGATTGTTACTATCGAGAAATCAGTTGCTTGGAACTCAACCAGATTGAGAGAGTGAACGGCGGCGCGGACGAATAATTGAGTACCGTAATCAATCGTTTGGACAGCGGCCGGATGGATCGGTTGGGGGAATTTTGCGATGAATTCATCCAGGGCAGCCTGGGCGGCGGCCATACGTGCATGAGTTTCCGCCAGTTTTGTCTCTGCCGCGGCAAGTTCATTTTCAGCGTTGGTCACGCCGCTCTGAGCGATCGGCAACAAAGCCTGGGTGGTCTCCAAGCTGTTGTTCAATTGGGCTTCCCGGTCCCGTTCATCCTGCCAGAGCATGAACAGCACCACGGCGCCGATGGCAATAATACCTAAGAAGAGGGTGATAATTGCTGCCTTACCGATCTTCATGCGGTCTCCTTTTCCTCAGATTTAACTAATTTAGGCGTATTCATATGAAATGATGGCCCAGTATTGATTATTTGGGTCTGGAAGAATGAGTGGAAAATCCGTGTCAAGGTCTGTGTGAACGATATTGACTTCCTGACTAATATGAATTTCAACTTCTACATTGCCTGCCAAAGAACCATAAAAGTCTCCGTTGGGGTAAAATTTGATTGTACCAGAAAGAGACATTAGAAAAACGAAGTCATCGGGATTTGTTGAAGCTTTTGGTTTATAATCAACATTACCCAACGCGATGATAGCGCCCTGACCGATAATGGTTGCTCTTGAGTCTATGGTTACACTGCCTTCGACAAATATGGTTTGATAATTGAGGTCCAACACAAAGTCTTTATTTGTGGATGCGATTTGAAGGTCATTTTTGACGTAAATCGTACCGGTCAACTTCGTTTCGGCACCTAAAGTCCCACTAATAATATCGAGGTCTCCGTCTTGATATCTCGGACCGATGCCCTCACCCAGATTCAATTCGTCAACTTCAATCGTTTCGTCTCCGAGAAACGTATAATCTTTAGTCAGGTCATAGAAAAAGCTGGTCATGATTCCGCTACCGGGCCACTGTTCTTGAGGTACTATCTTTACATCGCCATCAATATTGAGATTGCTGTCGTTGCCTAACGTAGTAATAACTTGGGTGCTAGTAATCGCGTTATTTAGAAAGTCAGAAAAATCTACGCTTGAAACCATACTTTTCACTAGCAAAGTAGAATCGCCTTCTGTAACTGAAGACGTAACCAAATACAAAGCTTCGTCCATCCACGTTATTGAAAAGCCTACGTCAAACCCTCCGAAAAGGAATGGTTCACTAGTAAAGATTAAAGGGTTTGGTGTTACGGGGTATTCTTCAGTCGTTTTAGGTAAACCCGGGATATCTTCTCGAATCATCCATACCGCCCGTTCAAAACCAGCATCGGCAGCATAGTTTAATTCTACTTGCTGTTCTGTCTGCCGGGCAATGATCACGCCAGAACCTATCAACGACAGCATAGGGGCAATAATTAAGCTACCGACAGCAAGCATGATCATCGCAAGAATCAAGGCTTGGCCTTTTTCCTTCTTCATGATTGCTTTAAATAATGCGATATTCATGTCAATGTCCTTTTGGGTATCCTGTTCGACGTAGTCTTTAACTTACCCTGGGAGTAATTTGATACAAGCGAAATGCTGTCCTTTCTCCTACTGTGGCGGTCACGTTTAGCTCGTTGGTTGAAGAATAGGTGACATTACTGATAAACGAAGCCACTGATATTGTCAATGGGGCCACAGCATCGTCAACATAATCGTGCCGTAATATGACACCGGTTTCGGTCAGTTCATAAACCACTATGTGTTTATTACCACCCTGGCCTGAATAATCCCACTGCAAGGTCAAAGGGAAACCTGTCCCAACGCTAACGTCTCTGAATTGAGATTGAAGGACATCTTGATTGAGCCATTGACCGAGATTTTGGACCTGCCGAATAGCAATGGTTTCATCTTGTGTAATCCGGTTTACGGAAAATATTTGATATATACCGGTGGATAAGGCGCCGGTTATAAGAACAAGAATAGCCATGGCGACAAGTACTTCGACAAAAGTGAATCCGGTCTGCCCCTTTTTTAGTAATATTTTAATCATCGATCTACCAGATAATCTTCCAAGATTAAGATTATTTCATTTTTATAAGAAATGGTAATGGTTATTGATTGGATACCATTGTCAATGTTGCTCGGATTGGATGGTATCAATTCGTACTGGAGAGTGTCCTCATCGAGTACATTCCGTGATAATCTGATTGCATCAGTTTCAATCATGAAATTTGGCGGTAAAACGATATCCGGACTGGTGGAATATTTTAAGGTTACGCTATCCACATCATATGGGCTTATAGCATCATAGGTATTTGGTCTTTTCAGGTATTCTATCTGGCTTCTGCCAATGCTTTCTGCAGTAGTTCTCAAATTTGCAAGCTCAGTGGCTTTTATACCGGTATACAGAGCTCCAAGAAAGGCACTGCCAATGATGACTAAAATTGCCATGGCAATGATCACTTCAATCAGGCTGAAGCCGTTCTTCTTCAATTTTATTTTATTTACGGCGGCCATTGTGGGCCTCTTGCCTTTCCGCCTCAGGAGGCGGTCATATTATCTACTAAAGTTGCCCATACATAGAGTACATGGAGGATACCAGCGCCACGGCGATGAAGGCGACGATGATGCCGATGATAACGGTCATGGCGGGCTGGACGAGGTCGATAGCGCCTTTGATGCGGTCGTCGGCTTCCATGTCGTAGGTGTGGGCGACGGTGGCCAGGGTGTCGTCCAGTTTACCGGTTTCTTCACCGACGCCGACCATCTGTACCATCATGGGCAGGAAGACCTTGCGCCGGGACATGGGGCCGGAGATGCCCTCGCCGCGGATAAGCTCCTGCTGTACTTCTCCGAGCGCCTCACCCACTATCTTGTTGGAGGTGGCGTTCTGAGCCTGGATCATAATCTCCGGCAGCGGCAGGCCGGCCTTGAAGAGGAGGGAAATGGTCTGGGAGGCGCGTGACAGGTCCGAGAGCTGGATGATGCGGCCGATCACCGGGGCCTTGAGCATGGCCTTGTCGATGGCATATCTGCCCTTGGGGGTGCGCCCCCAGGCGATGGTGCCGACAATACCCAATACCAGACCGCCCAGGACGAAAACGCCGTAACTGGTGGAAAAGTCAGTTACCGCGATGAGAACCTTGGTGGCGGTGGGCAGTTCCGTGCCGAGCTGCCGGTAAAGGTCTGTGAAAGTGGGCAGCACGAAGATCATCAGGATTGAGATAACGAGCACGGCCACCACGGCTACCACAGTAGGGTAGGTCATGGCGCTCTTGAGTTTTTTCTGGGTCTCGTTCATACGCGACAGGAAGTCCGCCATATTGCGGAGCACCGTCTCCAGGTTACCGCCCTGTTCACCGGCGGACAGGACGCGGTGGAAAAGGGGCGAAAACACCTTGGGGTGCTTGCTCATGGCGCCGGACAGGGATGTGCCACCGCGGATGTCATTGGCGACGGCGCCCAGGGTGCCGCGGAAGGTCTTGTTGGTGGTCTGATCCTGAAGGAGCTCCAGAGCGGTCACGATGTCCGTGCCGGATTCCAGGAGCAGAGCCAATTGGCGGGAGAAAAGGATAATCTCACCCAGTTTCACCTTGGGAGTGAACATGCTGGAACCGCTGGCGGCGAAAAGCTTGGACTGCGCCTTCAGGGAGAGCACCTGGAAGCCGTTATGGGCCAGGAGCTTGGCGGCGGACTCCTTGTCCATGGCGGCCATCTTGCCCTGTACCAATTTTCTTTCCTGATTGTAGGCGACGTACGCGAAGTTCATGAGAAATCCTCAGCTATAATACGAATCCTAATATCTCATTTTCAAGTCTACAGTGTTAAATACCGAAATCAAAATAACCCAAAAAGGCCGGGTTCATGGGGTTGTTTGGAACATAATTACGCATTTTAAAACCTATCCCGCTTCAGTGAACCCTTTGATGCGATTTTAGGACATCTCTTCCTTTAATTTAATTATACATCGCAATGCAATAGGCCAATAGTATCAATACTACCCAACCGTACTAGAACCGTTCCTCCGGTGAATAAGCGTTCTTCAGTACCTCCGATGGTGTGGTGATGCCTTCCTTCACTTTAAGCATGCCGTCCCGGAGCATGGTGGTCATGCCTTCACGGATGGACTGGGCGCGGATGTCTCCGGCGCCGGCGTTGTCAAGGAGCATACGTTTCAGGGTTTCCGAAAAATACATGATCTCATACATACCCACCCGGCCGAGGTAGCCTGTATAGGCGCAGGATTTGCAGCCGGTGCCGTAGGTGAATTTCACCTTTTTCTCACCGGTCTCTCGCTCATAGGCCACCTGCTCGATGACCGGGGCTTCCACCTGGTGGTTGCAATAGGGGCAGATGCGGCGGACCATGCGCTGGGCTACCACGCCAATGACGGCGGAGGCTATCAGGAAGGGCTCCACACCGAGGTCCAGCATGCGGAAAAGGACGCCGACCGTATCGTTGGCGTGAATGGACGATAGCATCAAGTGGCCGGTCAGGGCGGCCTGGACGCCGATGTTGGCGGTCTCCGCATCCCGGATCTCACCGACCATGATCACATCCGGATCCAGGCGCAGAATGGAGCGCAGGCCGGAGGCGAAGGTTATGCCAGCCTGGACGTTGACCTGGATCTGGTTGATGTCTTTGAAGCGGTATTCCGCCGGGTCCTCGATGGTGATGACGTTTCGCGACTTGGTATCGATGGTCGATAAAGAAGCGTACAGGGTGGTGGTCTTGCCGGCGCCGGTGGGGCCGGAAACCAGGATCATGCCGTAGGGGACTCTAAGCATGCTTTCATATCTGGCCAGAGACTCCGGATTGAATCCGAGTTGCGGCAGTTCCAGCAGACCGCGGGACTTGTCCAGGAGGCGGAGAACCGACATCTCGCCGTGGACAGTGGGGGCGGTGGCGACGCGGATATCGATGCTGCGGCCGCCGGCGTTGATAGAGAACTGGCCGTCCTGTGCGTGGTGATGGTCGGCGATATTGAGCGAGGATAAAATCTTGACGCGCGAGATGATGGCGCGCTGCACGCTGATCGGCAGGCTCATCATTTCCTGGAGGCTGCCGTCGATACGGAAGCGGACCCGGAGACGTTCCTCATCCGGCTCCAGGTGAATATCCGAGGCGCGGGCCTTGACCGCTTCCTCGATGATGAGGTTGAGGGCCTGCGCCAGCGGTGCGTCCAACGCGGCGTCGGTAGCCAGGCTTTCATCCGTGGCGTCGGCGTAAACGGAGACCCGGGAGAGGAACTTGTCCACCTCGCCGTAGCCTTTATAGTTGAAATCGATGGCTTCACGCAGTTCCCGCTCATCGGCGGGCAGCGCCTTGATCCGGCGTTTGGAGTAGGCGGTAAGAGCCTCCAGCGCCATGATGTCCGACGGGTTGGACATGGCCACTTCCAGGGTGTTGCCGGAAAGTCTCACCGGTATGGCACTATACCGGCGGGCCATGACCTCCGGGATCAGTTTCAAGGCTTCATTCGTGGGTAGTTGCCGGAGCTCCCCACCGAGTTTGCCGTTATCCCCGGTTTTGACCTCCGTGGCGACTGGTTTTGCCGGTGCGGAGGCGGTCGCCGCCGGGGGTGCGGGTGCTGCTTTAACCTCGGGTTTGATCTCTTCCTTGATCTCGGGTTTTTTCTCGATTTTCACCTCGGCTTCAGGCGGTGAAGACAGTTCGATGACCTTGATCTTCTGGCTCTCAGCGAACTTGACGGCCTCGCCGGAAAGCAGGGCGGATGTGGCGATGAACTTAGAGGAGATGCGGGCGTCGTAAGCCTTGGTGTCGAAAAGGGCCACGTCCTCCAGGCTGACGACCTCCCGGTCATCGACGACATCTATGCCCAGGTTATGTTCCTGGGTGCCATTCTGCCGGGCGACCAGATCGAAGGTATGCTGGATGCCGCTGCGGCCGGTGAGCCGCGCGTTTTCTTCCACCAGGTAGCCGGTTTTTTTAAGCGATGCGATCAAATCCGCTTTATCGGTGAACTTGAGGGGCTGATCCAGCGCCGGGGTTTCGGCGGGGGACGGTTCGTCCTGGGCGAAGAGAGCCTGTAGGGAAGCCTCATCGAAGATCTGGACCTTCTGGCTTTCGGCGAACTCCTGGGCGGTTTTAGCCAGGTGGGAGGGTAAAATGACCACCCGTTCGGTGATGCCGGCGTCATATGTTTTATTTGCAAAGGCGAAGATGGCCGATTCTGTGGCCGCCTGATCCGGCATATCGGATAATACGGAGAAAGCCAGGGTGCGCTGGGCGAATCCGTCGTCCCGGCGCGACAGCAGGTCGAAGCTGTGTTCCAGACCGGAACGGCCCTTGAGGACGGCCGTTTCCGTCACGTCGTAGCCCTGGCCACGGAGGTATGCGGCCAGGCGGGAGGCTATTCCCTTGTTTTCAGAAGTGACGGCTGGCATCAGTTTTTCTCCAAATCAAAGCTGATTAAACAGACAGTATACGACATGTAAGCACCAATATCATTATATTAAATAGCGTTATTTAGTTGTTGGTTTCTATTCCGGTATCCCGGCCTAACGGAATGTAGCCGCGGCGGATGGCCAGCACGGCGGCGTGGGCGCGGTCATTGGCGTTCAGCTTGCGCAGAATGGCCGAAATGTGGTTTTTGATGGTCTGCTCGGAGATCTTGAGCTCCGAGGCGATCTGCTTGTTGGTACGGCCTTCGGTGACGCGCATGAGGATCTGGCTTTCCCGCTGGGTAAGCGGCGTGACCACGTCCAGGCCTTGATCTATCTCTCCCAGTTCCTTGAAATTGCTGAGTACCCGCTGGGCGATGCTGGGGCTTAGCAGGCTCTCGTTAATGGGATACTCACCGCGGGAGGCGCGCTGAATGATCTCCACCAGTTCCGCGGGTGTGGAGCTTTTCTTGAGGCAGGCCACGGCGGCGGTGCGGATGACATCGAAGAGTTCGGCGTCATTGGGATCCGGCGACAGGATGATGACGCGGGTGTTGGGGAAGAGGCGGACTATCTTGCGACCCAGATCCAGGCTGTTATGCGCGGTGAGGTCCGATCCCAGCAGGACTATCTCCGGC
Source organism: Dehalogenimonas sp. THU2 (assembly GCF_039749495.1). NCBI lineage: Bacteria > Bacillati > Chloroflexota > Dehalococcoidia > Dehalococcoidales > Dehalococcoidaceae > Dehalogenimonas > Dehalogenimonas sp. THU2. The sequence goes on from NZ_JBDLLU010000015.1 coordinate 38,921, forward strand.
AGGGCGGCCTCGATCTTTTCCAGTGGGCCATCCGAGGGGTCGCACTCCATCACCTCGTATTCCGGCCGGTTCTCCAGGGCGTGAGCTACGCCGGACCGGAAAAAGGGCTGCTCGTCGCAGATCATGATCCTGGTCTTATTCATGCTCATAGCGTTTCTTCCTCCAGTTCATCGGCGGGGTGAACCCCGTTACCCCGGGACTGGTGCCCGGACAGGAAGGCGTCTATGTCCTCGCGCCGGAAGCGGCGATCGCCGCGGGGACCCAGCTGATAGGACCTCAGCGTGCCCTGGTTGCTCCAGCGCCGGACGGTATTGATGTGAACGTTCAGGATCACAGCCACCTCCGAGGTGGTCAGCATCGGTGTAACCGCCGTTTGGTTCGTTGTCTGACCCATATCTGACTATACCCCTCTTTACATTACTATAACTTACTAAATAGTA
>NZ_JBDLLU010000016.1 GCF_039749495.1 Dehalogenimonas sp. THU2
CCGGGATGTCCGCTGCGCCGCGCTGGCCGATATGGTCACCGGCTTGCAGACCGCCGCCCCCTGGGACGGCCCCACCGGCATCACCCCGCCCCAGGACAAGGGCGCCGCCCGCTGGGAAGGCTCGCCTGAGGAGAATGTTCAAATGCTACGCGCTGCCCTGCACCTGGCCGGTGCGTCTCAGGTCGGCGCCATGGAACTCAACGACCACATGCTGCAGATCTTCGACAAGGGCGCCGTCGTCTTCGAAGATATCGAAAAGGGCACCCAGGACGAAAAGAAAGTCTATCACATTCCCCAAAAAGCCAAATACATCATCACCTACACCATTCAACAGAACTACATGCAGAGCGTCTATCAATTACGCGAGGATGAAGCCTATCCCGGCAAACTGGCTATGCCCATGCCGCTGGGACGCCCGGCTATCCACCGCGCTTATGGCGACGGCCGCTACACCGAGTGGCAGGCGATGCGCTTCGTCAAGAACCTGGGTTATCACGCCTATAAAGCCGGTGTTACCACCAACGTAGCCCTGGGCATCTTCTCAGGTCTCGGCGAACAGGGCCGCGCCACCTATATGATGTCACCCCGCTACGGCCTGATGAACCGCATCACCAACTACATCATCACTGACCTGCCGCTGGCTCCGACCGCCCCCATCGACTTCGGCGGCACCAAGTTCTGCGAAACCTGCATGCGCTGCGCGGAAAAATGCCCCAGTGATGCCTTGGGTCAGCAGAAAGAGCCTACCTGGGATATCGGTCCTGGCAACCGCTCCGGCTACCGCGGTTGGCGCGTAGACTGGCTGAAGTGCATCGAGATCGGCGCTCCTTCCCGCTGCGGCGTCTGCCACACCCTTTGCCCGTTCAACCATCCGTCCGAAGGCATCATCCACCCGGTGGTTCGGGCTGTTTCCGCCACCACCCCCGTCTTCGATAGTTTCTTCGCTTCGATGGACCGCGTCTTCGCTTACGCCGAACCCAAGAGCCATGAGGATCTTGAAGCCTGGTGGACCCGCGATCTGAACAACTGGAAACCGGATAACACCCATGGTGCCGGCACTTTCAAGTGGTAGGACTGATAAACTAATCAATGGAAAACGGGCGGCTGAAATAGCCGCCCGTTTTCCTAGTCAAACTCGGTACGCACAGCCACCGCCCTTCTGTTATCTTTCTTAACCAGGTCGTTAGGTCTGGTTATTCTGCTTATTTTATGGTAGAATCGGTAGATTACATTGACGAGCGCCGCAGAGTTGCGTTTCAGTGAAAGAGTATCAATTCATGGATGTTTTCGTATCATGGAGTGGCGGTAAAGACTGTTGCCTGGCTGCATACCGGGCTCAGAAACAGGGGCACAATATTCGGCGTTTAGCCAGTGTTGTCACCGAGCATTCAGGTGAGGTATTCCCTCACCGCCTCCCGCCGAGTGTGGTAAATCTCCAGGCTGAAGCTCTGGGTATTCCCCTGACTCAGATGGTGACTACCGTTGACACCTATAATGACAGTTATAGTAAAATGCTCCAATCTTTCCAGTCAGAGGGTATCACCGGTGGGGTTTTCGGAGACGTCAGTATAGGTAACAATTTAGCAGAGAAACACCTGAATTGGGCAAAGAGTGTTTGTGAACCAGCCGGAATCACCCCTATTATGCCGTTATGGAATGAAGAACGATCTTCGTTGCTGAGGGACTTGGTTGACTCCGGGTTCACCGCTATGATAATCGTTGTCGGTGACTCTCATTTGGGAAAAGAGTGGTTGGGACGGAAACTCGACACCGAAACCATAGCCGAATTCCAGTCTATGGCTGAAGCTTCCCCATCGGGACACGTTGGCTACTATCACACGTTGGTCGTTGACGGACCGATATTTTCCAAAAGGCTGGAGATCACGGACTTTGAACCCGTATTGAGTTACGGTAACTGGTTTATGGGTATCAAGGCTTGCCGTCTGGTTGAAAAAACTGACTTAAAAACCAAAACCATGGTCACCTCTCCGGAGTCGCCCTAATGAGTAGCTCTCAACGAGGAAGCGCCAGAGAAGAACTGCGGGTTTACCACGTCGTTTATGAGCCCAGTTTCAAATCCATAATGTTCCACCATTGGACCGAATGCAACCTTAAGTGCCAAGGGTGCTACTGTAAACGAGAAAAACTGGATTTCTCCCTGTTGCCTGACTGGAAGTACCGTCTGGCGACCAATCCGCCTGAATCTCCGCCGGAGAAACTGCTCTCACTGTCAGAAGCTTTAGGCATGATTTCGGGATTATCCATAGAGCGAGCTATCTATATCGGCATTGAACCGACGCTGGATCCCGGGTTCCCGTCATTAGCTAATGCATTGAAGACACAACACAAGGCCTACAATATCCTCTTCACCAACGGATTGGTGCTGCCCGATATCTCGGATATCGACGAAATCATCATGAGCCTCAAGGCGATCACCCCTGAACTTTATCGTGAATATACCGCCGCGGACAATAAAAAAGCCCTGCGAAACTTCCGAAAAATATATGAGACAGGGAAAAAATTGCAAGCGGAAATAACTCTTATTCCGGGGATTATCGAAGCCACCGAGGTTGAAAAAGCCGCGGAGTTCATTGCTTCGGTAGATCCCGGTATCCCTTTGAGGATCAATGGGTTCATCAGCCTGAACGGGGTCGAATACCGGGCTCCGACGGGTGAGGAAGTTGAGACTGCGGCCAATCTTGCCAAAAAACATTTAATTACAGTGAATTATCTTTCCGGCGATATGCCGAGAGTTGGTGAGCCGCCGATCAGATTGTTCTAAGCCGAAGCACGAAACCCATTATCAGGCTGATCCAATATTCTTATCGTGTTGCGCTCTCTAACGCCACAATAAGGTCCGCAACCACCTGTTTGCGAAAGGCTAAACTCTCCAGCACCGCCACAAGATCATCCGGATCCTTGAACCAGTTCGGCGCCTCTATCTCCTGTTTAGCCAGGTAATCGCGTAACCGGCCAAGCTTGTTCAGATATTCGGCGACCTTGACGTCATCCGGGACCCCTGTGGTTAGCACACGGCTCATCTCTCCGGCATAAACCCGCCACTCATCAACTTTCAGACCTGTGCCTTGCTGAAACATCCGTTTAGCCACCGGCCGAACCAATATCGACAATCGTTCATACTCCGCTTCAAAGTCGGTCATGACTTCTTCCAAAGCCTGGGCGATTGACCCGGCGGAGCCGGATGCTTTTTCTGCCGGCGGCTCGTCCGGTATTATCGGCTGACCTTGCGAGTCCAATCCCAACTTGCTAAGCCCCGCGATATAATCGATAGTTACACCATGGAACTTATCGGCAAAACGGATCGCTCCGGCTAGTCCGGCCGAGGCAAGTTCCGGATCAACCTTTTCTCCACCTGGAGTGCTGTCCGCTATAAAAGCCAACAACGAAACCATGCCTTTGCCTGGCGCCTCCCGGTTCAATCTGTTGATTAACATTTGGAGAGATTTCTCGGTGACCTGAGATTCGACCTCATTGGTCTGAAGGACAACGATTACGCCATATCGGCGTTTCAGTATGTCTGGCAAAAACTGATCGATCAAGGGGTGAGAATCCGGTTGATGGTTACGCTGATGAAATGCCAGGTTATCGACCACGATATCTACTTTACCGAAGACTCTCACCGATTCCCTGAAGACCCCTGCAACTTGATCCGTATCCGTGATATCCGCTTGAACGAAGATGCCGCTGCCGCCCCCTTGCTCGATAAAGCGGACTGTTTCACCGCCGCTGACTGCGTCTTTATCGACGGCCACGATTTGGGCCCCGATCCGGGCGAGTGCGCGCGCCGTTTCCCGCCCGATCCCATGCCCGGCTCCTGCTACCACAGCCACATTGCCGCCTAGTGTTTCAGGATCGAGTCCCGCGTTATCGATTATCATTTCTTCCTCCGAATCTGATTCATAATACTATGGATAAGCCCCACCCGCCAGCCTGGGATCATATTTCGACAACTCGATGGCGAATCGATGCTATTGCTGGTATATTGGATTAATGGTAGAAAAGATTAGCACTACAATCGATGGTCACCAGCTGGAGATTTCCAATTCAGCCAAAGTGTTTTTCCCTCAAGACGGTATCACCAAAGGAGAACTGATTCAATACTACCTGAAGATCGCTCCTGCAATGCTACTACACCTGGAAGACCGGCCATTATCGTTCCAGCGTTTCCCCGACGGCATCGGCGGGGAGGGCTTCTTTCAAAAAGCGACGCCCGATTACTACCCTGACTGGATCAAACGGGCGCCGTTACCCGGTGAGAAAGAGACCACCCGTTACGCTATCGCCGATTCAAAAGCCGCGCTCGTCTACTTCGCCCAGCAAGCCGTAATAACCCATCATGTCTGGTTGTCGCGCCGGGATAAACCACACAACCCCGATCTCATTATCTTCGACCTTGACCCCCAGAACGAGGATTTTGAAACAGTGCGTGAGGCGGCGTTCGGATTGCGTGAACTTCTGACGGAACTCAAACTTAACAGTTATGTTAAAACAACCGGTTCCAGAGGTTTACACGTGGCTGTTCCCCTGGACCGAGTAGCTGATTTTGAGCGGGCAAAAGCTTTCGCCCGTGCGGTGGCGACCCATTTCGAAAGCCGGCAACCGGAGGTTCTGACGACCGAAATTCGAATTGCCAAACGCGGGGAGCGGATTTTCATCGATACCGCCCGGAATAACTACGCTCAAACGGCCGTGGCGCCGTATTCGGTGAGAGCCCGGAAGAGCGCGACCGTTGCCGTCCCCATCACATGGAAAGAACTTGAAAACCGTGGTCTCAAGTCGGATAGCTTCAATATCAACAACGTCTTCGATCTGCTAAGCGATCGCCCCGACTCATGGCAAACGATCTATCGAAACGGTCAATCGTTGGATCAGGCGGAAAAAATACTCGAATCGATGCATTAACCGAAGGCGATCAATTAATGTCCAGCGACGATCTTGCACCACAATTCACGGCAGCCGGGTCAGATTTTGGCCGGATTTAAATGCTTTGCCACTGCCTGCCGCAGTTCGTCAGGAGTAAATGGTTTGGTGATATAACCGTCGGCTCCGAGGTTTTCGGCGAAACGGCGGTTCAGGTCATAATCGATAATGGTGAGTACCAACACCGGAATCGCTGAGGTGACAGGATGACACTTAATCTGACTACAGGCGGTCAGCCCGTCCATCCCGGGCATTAAAATATCCATGATGACCAGGTCGGGAATTTCCTCCCGGGCTACCTGTAACGCTTCTTCACCACTGGCAGCTTCCAATACCTGGTACTCATCGGACAGAATACCGCGCACCAATTGGCGAATTGGAGCCTGATCATCTACTATCAATATTTTTATAACCATCGTTTATCTTCTTGTGAGTATAATCCTTGCGTCATCTCTGTGCAAGACGAGTTAACCGCGTATCGGAAAATATATCGTTCTCAAATGACCGTAGGTTTCCTCTCAGTCATAGTTACAGATAGTTTTCCCGTTCAAACAGAACCAATATTGGCGACAAACCGTAAAGTTGTTTATAATTACCTGATCTTACACATGAGGGTTACTGCTCTTAATTTGTAATACCTGAAAAAAGTGATAGAATATAAATCATTCATCTTTTAAGGATTTTGTCGTGAAGTTGATTCATCTACGTAAATATCTGTTATTGTTTTTTTCAATGGTTCTAAGCGCCGGTCTAATACTTCCCGGTTGTGGAGGCACCACTCCCCCCCCAACTACATCCGCCCCACCAACCGACACATCCCCCACCGGTCCGTTGGGCTTTGCTTCAGGACGATATAGTTACAGCCAGACCTACAACGATATTATCACGGTAGCTGTCAGCAATACCGATGATACGGTGTCCATAGGCATCAAAGCCAGGACCACCGGGTGGGTCGCCATCGCACTTTCACCCGGCCTCAACAAACCCGATTCAGACTTATGGATCGGTTTCGTGAGCAATGATGGCCAGGTAACTCTGCTGGACTCATTTAATCCCGGGTACAGCGGCAATCATCCCCTGGATTCCATTCTTGGCGGCACCAATAGTCTATTCGCTATTACCGGCAGTGAAGTGAACGGCATCACCACAATTGAATTCAAACGCAATTTGACTACGGGTGATGCACGGGATATCAGGTTGTTTGACGGTGTGAATGCGTTTATTTGGGCAATCGGTACTACCGATAATACTTTCGAAGAGCATTCTTTTGTCGGTTTCGGCGAAATGACCATCAGTATTCAACACGGCTAAAATTCTCTCTATTGCGGGAGTATTTAGCCTAACGACGCGGGCACCACGGCGCCAATCTGCGGTGTCCGCATCGTTCACTTATTCGGCGAAAACCCGCACCTTACCCTGCCCACCATCGACATCTACCTCAAGTTCGGCTAATGACTCGATGAGTTCATCGATGTCCTCATCCGTGAAATTCTTGACGTTGATGTTAATACCGCGCTTCCGGAGCTCTTGTTCCACCTGGTCTCCTGCTTCGTGAGGGATAAGCGAGGTGAACTTCATACCTGCCCGGATCAGGCTGACCGGCACCCGGACGTTAACACGCCCGGTTTCACCATTATGACCGTCCGGATTGTCCACCAGCACCCTAAGGTATTTGATCTTTCGACTCAGCCGGCTCGCCAAGTTTTCCGAAGGAATATCCGATGGCGGCATTGCGCCCCGATCGATTGCCCCCAACAGTTTCATGGCTTCTTCGACAGTGATCTTTTTGGATTCCAGCATTTCGAGTATCTTTTTACGATTGTCCGACATCTAAATTCTCCTTTTAGTTAACATGTATTCTACTTCAGGGCGTCGTCTGGTTCGCAGCGGCATCGGCTCGCCAAATTGATCAACGTAAAGCAGCTTCACAGACTCCTCAAGAGTAATCTCTCTGGATTCCAGCATATCCAGGATCTCCTGAATTGTATTTCGATGCCCCGGCATCCTCTTCCCTCCTAGACGAAATTGATCAGCATTTTCCGGCTGCCAGTCTGAATGTCCATCTTGAGGCCGCGCATCGCAAACAGCAGCCTCCATACGTAGGGGCCCGCCATCACCAGCGGTCGCGCTCTACCCATCGGCAAGAGGATCAGTGCCAACACGATAACGATGGGCAAGGCAATTAACATGAGAGCCAGGAGGACCGGATAAACAAGGAACCAGGGCAACCACAGGCCGACGAAGCCCTCCTTCGACGGTATCCTGAGATGAAGTAAAAGCGGCGGCCAGTTCATTGAAGCCTCCTTAGACAAACAGACCTTCGAGCCAGTTCCAAATCTCCGAGAGATGGGTTAAAACAAACACCAGTAAAATAATTGACACCACAAACGTCAGACAGCCAAAGCATCCTTTCATGACAGCCTCCGGATCGCCTCATCGGCGGTTATCTCGCCCCGTTCAAGTAAACTCAATACATCCTCCCGCGACACTTTGATCGCCGGCGGCGCCTCGAATTCCACCATTTTAAGTTTGCCCGCCAGCTTGTCCAGCCGGTTTTTGACGGTGGGATAACTGATGCCGAAGTATTTTTCCATATCTTTGATGGATCCGTGGGCTCCAATGAAGGCCATGATGAAGACCTGATCATCAGCCTCGAGTTGCGCCAGCGGCGGCAGGGCGAATTCCCCCTCGATAGCAATACCGCTTTCTACCAGCTTCACTCTTTCGACGACGATCTCAGCACCGCCAGTGAGCCGTGTGAGTTCCGCCCAATCTCTAATCATATCCGTCGGTCCCTTTCGGTTACTAAGATGTTACCCGATGAAACACTGCTCAACCTAGCGTGCTATTGATATTTTCAATATATTATAACGCATTATTTCAGTTTGTCAATACCTGAATAAATTTTTATGAATTCCCCGTTGACGGTTGGATGCGGGTGATTGTTTCAGACTGAGTTTCGGCGTAAAATCGAGTAGAAATGAACAGGTTCAACCCCTATGATTACGTTCCGGTTGGAAACTTCACCACGGAACACATCTCTTCAACGGGTACATTCCAGCAATTCAGAGTGTCCTTCGATTCGGCCTGCCCTGCTGATTTCCCTGAGATGAACCTGGTAACTGGCGACTATTATCTTCCGAGAAACACGACGAAAAAACACCCCCTCGTGGTGCTGGTGCACGGTGTCGGCGATACCAGCACAATGCCTTGTCGCCTGCTGGCCAGATCTCTGGCCGGCGCCGGAATCGCCAGTCTGGTTTTGTATATGCCGATACATTCACGGCGATTGCCCGAAGAGATGAAAAAACGGTTCTACGATCTTTCGGCTCAGGACTGGTTCAACCTGTACCGCATTTCGGTGGTCAATATCCGGCAGGTGCTGGACTGGGCGGAAAGCCGGCTGGAAATCGATACGCATCGGCTGGGTGTAGCCGGTATCAGCTTCGGCGGCTATGTGTCGGCCATTGCCATGGGAATAGACCGGCGGCTCCGGGCTGGGGCGTTTCTGTTCACTGCCGGCAACCTGGAAAAACTGGCCCGGACCAGATCCAGCAGCCGGTTTACCAGGTATGATATCAGCGAAGACCTTTTCCGGAAAAACCAGAGCAGCTATATGGCTTATGTGGCTGATGTCTCAGCGCGGGGCTTTGACAATGTGCCACCACCGCAAGTGGGGTATCTTTTCGATCCTTATACTTTTTGTTCCGAAATAAAAAACAAACCTGTCTTGATGATGAACGCGCATTGGGACGAGTATTTCCCTAAAGAAGCGGCAAACGAATTCTGGGAAGCTTGCGGCAAACCAAAACAGATATGGCTGCCGGCGAGTCATGCGAGTGCCTGGATATATTACCCTGTCATACGTCACCATGTCGTCAATCTGTTCCGCAATTCACTCATGGTTTGACGGACCCGGTACGACAGAGTCCGTTAACGGGTCATCGACGGCGCATCAATCTGAAACGGATGTAATGCCCAGTGCTTTGATCAGATCAAGCACCCGTTGCTTGATCTCGTCGCGGATCTGACGGACGGTGGTTAAGTCCTTGCCCTTGGGGTCGGTCAGCGCCCAGTCTTCTTTAGGGGCGGCAATGACCGGGCAGGCGTTATCCATGCAACCCATGGTGATGGCTTTTTCGATTCCTTGTGTCATCTCGAAGGTGAGCAGGCGGGGCAGGCTGGCGGAAAGGTCGAATCCCAGCTCCTTCATGGCTTCGACGACGACCGGATTCACCGAATCACCCGGCTCGGTGCCGGCTGATTCTGCTACCGCTTCTCCGTGAGCATAGTGGTTGAAGAACGCCTCAGCCATCTTTGATCGCCCCGAATTGTGGATACAAACGAAGAGTACCTTTTTCAGAACCATCACCCCCTGGTAACTCTCATATTAGACCGTTTGGTTATTGAATATTGGAACTTGAATTTTGTTTGGAATTTGTATCTTGGTTATTGATCATTGGTCAATACTTACCGCCGATCTCTTCCTGTTTACCGGTGACTACGAAGACCACCCGCTCACAGATGTTGGTAACCCGGTCGGCGGAACGCTCAAGGTTGTGGGCGGCCCAGATGAGCCGGGTCGCCCGATTTACCGTCTTGGGATCCTCCCCCATGAAGTAAAGCAATTCGCGAAAGATCTGATCGTATAAAGCATCGACTTCATCATCATCCTCTGTGACCTTCCGCGCCGCGACGGCATCCCGTCGGACAAATGCATCCATCGCCCGCCGGAGCATATCGGCCGTTTTGTCAGCCATGCGCGGCAGATCGATGAGGGGTTTTAACGGCGGCTCATCGCCCAGCATGATGGCGATCTTGGCATTGCCCGCCGCATGATCGCCGATGCGCTCCAGGTCGATAATGACGTTCAGGACGGCTACGATGACGCGCAGATCGCGAGCCATCGGCGCCTGGGTGGCGATGAGGTGAATGCAATCCTCTTCGATCTCGAAGCGCTTTTCGTTGATGAGAGAGTCGTCTTTGACTACGCGCTGCGCCAGGGCGGTGTCGCGGCTTTTTAGGGCATCCATCGAAAGGGTTATGGCATTCTCCACCATGCTGCCTAAGCTGAGCACCTTGTCCTGCAATTGTTTCAGATTGCGTTCGTAATCAACTCTCATAGCTTTCCTCTCTTACCCAAAGCGGCCGGTAATATAGTCTTCAGTACGTTTATCGCGCGGGTTGGTAAAAAGTTCCATGGTGGGTCCGTATTCCACCAGCGTACCCGACCGGTCGTCGTCCACCATCAGGAAGGCCGTCTGGTCTGAAACCCGCGCCGCCTGCTGCATGTTGTGGGTGACGATAACGATCGTATAGGAGGTCGCCAGAGTGCGCATCAGATCTTCGATCTTAAGTGTGGCAATGGGGTCGAGAGCCGAACATGGCTCATCCATCAGGATGACCTCCGGTTCGACGGCGAGTACCCGGGCGATGCATACCCGCTGCTGCTGACCGCCGGAGATGGACAGTCCCGACTGGCCCAGTTTGTCCTTCACCTCATCCCAGATGGCTGCCTGCCGCAGGCTTTTTTCGACGATCTCCTCCAGGACATGCTTTTTCCTGATACCGTGGCGTCGCGGCCCGAAGGCCACGTTATCGAAGATGGACATGGGGAAGGGGTTGGGTTTCTGAAAGACCATGCCGACGCGTTTCCTGAGTTCGACGACGTCGACGTCCTTTCCAAAGATGTCGACGCCGTCGAACTCGACCAATCCCTGGGTCCGAGCCACGGGGATGAGGTCGTTCATACGGTTGAACTCTCTAAGCAGAGACGACTTACCGCACCCCGAGGGGCCGATAATGGCAGTGATACCGCAGGCTGGTATATCCATGGTGACGTCCTTGAGCGCCCGGAAGCTGCCATAATAGAGGTTCAAGTGCTCGGTGCGCAACTTGCCGGTGCCCAAGGTGCAGATGGTGTTTTCTTGTTCCCTGACGATTGCAGGCCTGATATCCATGTATTTACCTCTTGCGTGTTCTTAAGCGGATGATGGTGACCAGGATATTAAATAAAAGCACCATTGCCACCAGTACCAGGGCTACTCCCCACATCACCTCCCGTGGCATGCCGGGAACATGGGCTGAGACGGTGTACAGGTGATAGGGCAGCGCCATGAAACGGTCGAATGGGGAAGTGGGCAACCCGGGGACCAGGAACGCGGCGCCGACCACCAGGATAGGCGCCGTCTCGCCGGCGGCGCGGCTCATGGCCAAAATGGCGCCGGTCAGGATTCCGGAGGATGCTTCCGGCAGTACAGCGTGCCGGATGGTCTGCCATTTAGAAACACCGATGGCCAGACTGCCCTCGCGATATTCCCTCGGCACAGCGATGATAGCTTCCCGGGAGGTGGTGATGGTCATGGCCAAAGCCTGGGCGGCCAGGGTCAGTGAGGCGGCGATGAGCGACAGCCCCATGTCCAGGGTTAGCACGAAGACGGCCAAACCAAACAGGCCGAAGACGATGCTGGGCACACCGGCCAGGTTGATGATAGACAGGTTGATGAGGCGGGTCAGCCAGTTGTCGCGGGCGTATTCGGAAAGATAGATGCCAGCCATTACTCCGACCGGTAGGGCGATGAGGATGGTGCCCAGCATCAGGTAGGCAGTACCGATGATGGCTGGAAGAATACCGCCCGCCCTGCCTGCCTGCGATGGAGACTGGGTGATAAAGTCCCAGGAGATGACGCTGTAACCGCTGGCGATCATGTAAATGAGAATGAGAATAACCGGCACCACCACGATCAGCATGGCCGTAAAGAGCAGTGCCATGGCGGCGCGCTGGGTGAACTGGCGGGATTTTATATTGCTTTTCATCAGTTAGCTTCTCGCGAACTTGCGCTTCTGGGCGTCCATGACTTTGGCAGCGATGAAATTAACCAGCATCGTCAGCATGAACAGGACAAGGCCGATGGCGAAAAGAGCCTTGTATACCGGCCCGTTAACCACGGCGTTGCCAATGCCGGAAGCCACCGCTGCGGTCATAGGCATCATCGGATCGAAAGGTGAATCAGGCACTGCCAATGCGCCGCCAGCCACCATAAGCACCGTCATTGTCTCGCCGATAGCCCGGCCGACGCCCAGCATGATGGCTGCCGAAACACCGGACAGCGCTGATGGCAGGCAGACGTTCCAGATGGTCTCCCACTTAGTAGCGCCCAGTCCGTAGGATGCCTGCCGAAACTCATTGGGTACGGCGCGCAAGGCGTCCTCCGACACCGAGACTATGACCGGCAGGCTCATCATGGCCAGCATGATACCTGCGGTGAAGCCGGTCAGGCCGGTGTTAAAGCCGAGGGTGTTCTGCACCCAGGGCGAAAGAAGCAGCAGGCCGATGAAACCCATGATCACCGATGGAAAACCGGAGAGAAGTTCCACCAGGGGTTTGACCACGTCAGTCACCCTTCGGGGTGCCACCTCGGCCAGATAAACGGCGCAGCCGACGCCCACCGGCACAGCCAGCACCGTGGAAACAGCCGTTACCCAAAGAGTGGACACGAAGAACTGGCGGATGCCCAGCACCGGCGGCTCGGAAAACGGCAACCAACTATTACCGGTGAGGAAGTCCCAGGGCGAAGTGGCGAAGAGCGCTGGCAGACCCTGTTGCAGCAGGATGCCGAAAACTCCGAGCAGGACGACGATGGCCATGAGCCCGGTTAAGCGGATGAGCAGTTCGATGAGTTGCTCGCCGGGACGGCGGCGTTTGCGCAATCTGGCGGCGGTACTCTGAAAGAGGTCAGCGGAGGATTGTGACACGGCTATCCCGCCTCACCCGTTTGGTTCGGTTGGTACAGGTCTTCCGGGCGTTTGACCGGCTGTTTCCGGCCCTCGCGGTCAACGGCAACGAAAGTGATCCGGGTTTCGAACAAAATGGTCTCGGGGCAGGCATGCCGCCGGGTCCCGAACACCTTCACGTTATATTGTGCCGAAGTCTGTCCCAGTCGGACACGGTTGACATCGAATCTGATGATCTCCCCGCCAGCCACCGGGTGATGAAACGAGACGTTATCCAGTGCGATGGTCACGAACCGGTTACCCGGAAACTCCTGGTTGGCGGTGATGTAGGCGAACTCATCGATCCATTTCAACATATTACCGCCGAAGAGGAAACCGTCATGGTTCAGGTGTTCCGGCAGTATCAATTTATAATGATCCATTAAACCTCTTGTTAATTAGACCTGGTGCCATTCCAGCCGAGGCCGATTATAACACCGGGCGGCGGATTTTTCAGCCTGTGAAAGGGGTAAACACGGATTGCTGCCGCCAACGAGAGGCGGCAGCAATCCGTGGCAGTGATATTCTACTTCAGGGCGACGAAGCCCTCTTCTTCAACGATCTTCTGGCCGGCAGCAGACAGGCCATAGTCGATGAAGGCTTTGGTCAAACCGGTGGGTTCGCCGGCGGTGTAGTAGTAGAGGAACCGGGAGATGGGGTAGCTGCCATCCTTGGCGGTGGCCAGAGTCGGGGCCACGGCGGCGGATTCGGCGGTCTTCTTGATGGTCAGCGTCTTAACGGTGTTGTTTACATAGCCCAGGCCGGAGTAGAAGATGGCGTTAGGATTCTGGGCTACCTGGGTGATGCCGACCTCGGTCGAGGGCAGGAGTTGAGCCGACGTGGAGTACTGAATGGTCTTATCCTGTTTGCCGGCGATCAGTTTCTGGACAACCTCTTCCAGGAAGTAAGCGTAGGTGCCGGAGTTGGTGTCTCGGGATAGGACGACGATGGAAGCGTTGTTGCCGCCGACCTGACTCCAGTTGGTAACCTTGCCGGAGTAGATATCGGAGAGTTGCTCGATGGATAAGGTGTTTACCGGGTTGCTGGGATGAACGACCACCGACAGCGCATCCAGGGCGACCTTTGTCTCCACTACGGTCACGCCAACGGCTTTAGCCTGGTCGATCTCAGACTGCTTGATGGGGCGAGACGATTGAGCGAAGGTGGTGGTCTTGTTGATCAGAGCGGCGATACCGGCACTTGAGCCGGGACCGGCCACGGTGATGTTAACGTTCTGGTGCGCTTTCATGAATTCTTCCGCCCAGCGGGTGCTGACTGGGGTGACGGTGTTGGAACCGATGATGTCGAGATTACCGGACAGGGTATCGACGGTGCCGGTTGGGTTGGTGGTGGCGGGGGGGGTGTCGTCATTGCAGCTAGTCAGGCTTGCGGTTAGGGTAAGGGCCAGGACCAGGGGCAGGGCTAACCATTTCAGGAAACGCTGTGATTTCAAGTTGATTTCTCCTCTTTTTTCGGATTTCGATATTCGGGTTTCGGATTTATTTTATGGCTACAGGGCCGAGATGACCCCGGTTAAAAAGCGGGACCTTACTGAGACTTCGTTGATGACCTCAGGGTGCTCGAAGATGAGGTGCAGCACCGCTTCCGCCGTAGCCACGTTGGTGGCCAGCGGCACGTTGTGGACGTCGCAGACTCTTAAAAGGGCAGTTACGTCCGGTTCATGCGGCTGGACGGTCAGCGGGTCCCGCAGGAAGATGATGGCCTTGACTACGCCGGAAGCTACCAGAGAGCCGATCTGCTGGTCCCCGCCCATGGGGCCGCTTTGCATCAGGGTAACCGGCAGGTTGGTGCGAGCCTGCACAAGCAGGCCGGTGGCGCGGGTGGCTACGAGGGACAGTTTGGAAAGCTCTTCGCGGTGACTCTTCACCAGAGAGAGCATCTCCTCTTTCTTGTTGTCATGCGCTATAAGCGCCAGGGTGATGTTGTTCACCTTTTCTCCTTGAGACTCTATACTTCTTTTCATCTTACAACCCCAAGTATAAAGCCCCAAGTTTAAGGTGGTTTTAAGGGAATGTTAAAGTTTTGTTAAAGTTTTCCGGCAGGTGCGATCCGCCAGTTACCCAGAAACAACTAGTTGACGGGCATGGTATCAGGTGTTATGCTTGGTTAACTTCTACAACCGATTTGATTTCAACACGTGGGAACAGGGGAAAACAGCTGGCGAAATCTAAGGAGATAACATGCCGATTTACGATTATAAATGCCGCACATGCGGCGAGGTGTTCGAACTACTGGTATCCTACACCGGAAAATGCGGGGATTTCACCTGTTCCGCCTGCGGCGGCGCCGATCTGGAAAGGCAGCAGTCCATCCCGGTGGTGCTCAAGCGTTGCAACCCCGGCGGCCTGACCTGCTGCGGCAGTGAGCAGCGTTGTGAGACATCACCCTGCCACAGCGGCGGCGGTGGTTGTCACAGCCATTAACCGGCCGCTCCCCGCCTCTTTAAAAACTCCTTAGCCGTCTTCCTTGCCTTGGGGCTCGGCGCGTCAAGATAACTCTGCACAAAGTCGATTACCGCCGCCTTATCTTCGATGTCGTCGAAGCATTTATCCAATGTCTCCATGGCATTGGCGGCGATGAGCGCCCTCCGGCCCGGCGTATGGTGCGTCTGGCCGACCTTCAACAGGTAGCCGGTGATGCAACTCCTGAGCGATGGCTTGGCTTTGAATATCCGGGCGGCGTTCAGCGCCACATGCAACGGAATGATCAGGCTGTTGTCATCGAGAAGCGAAAAATACTTCTCGCAAATCGCTTCGAATTTGGTATCTCCCTTGGCCGCCGCCATGCCCGCCAGGAGGTAGATGGCGATGTACTTGGCATCGACGCCCTTACCGTCCAGCATGGCCGCGACCTTGTCCCAGTACCGCACGTACATGCGCTCGGGATACACCTCGGTCAACATATGTAGAGACAGGAAGCTCCGCTGCCGGGTGTCAAGGTCCTTGACTGACAGGCCGGTCCATAATTCCTCCAGCCTGGCATCGCTGGTCAGCGCTTCCCGCGCCAGGGCGATTATCTCTGTTTCAGAGGGTTTCATCTATTGACTCCCACGATCCCGCTTATTAGTTTCACCGCCTCCCCGATCTCTTCCGCCGTCACCATCCGGTGAGTCACTGCCCGCACCCGGCGCGGCCCCACAGCTATGAGCTTCACCCCCACCGCCGCAGCCTCCTTGACGAACTCGGCGGCGGGCAGGCTATTCGGCATGCCAAACATGACGATGTTGGTTTCCGGACGCTCTACGTCGAGGCCGTGAATTTGCGACAGGCCCTCAGCTAGAGATTTAGCGTTCCGATGGTCCTCGGCCAGGCGTTCCACGCACGTCTCCAGACACACGATGCCCGCAGCTGCGATGACACCGGCCTGGCGCATGCCGCCGCCGACCATCTTGCGTAATTTCCGCGCCCGGTTGATGAATTCGGTGCTGCCGCACAGTACCGAGCCGACCGGCGCCGAAAGCCCTTTCGACAGGCAGAAACAGACCGAATCCACCGGTTCGCACAGTTCGATAACCGGCACGCCCAGGCTGACGGCGGCGTTGAATATCCTGGCGCCGTCGAGATGCACGGACAGGCCGTGCCTCCGGGCCGCCGAGGCGGCTTCGGTGGTATATTCCACGTCGAGCACCGCGCCGCCGCAGAAATTGTGGCTGTTTTCGATACAAAGAAGCTTGGAAGGCGGCCAGTGGAGGTTCCTGCCGCGCACCGCGCCTTCTATGATATCGATGTCGATGGTGCCGTCGGGATTGTTAGGTACGGTGCGTAACGACACCCCGCCCAGCGCCGCGGCGCCCCCGGCCTCGTTCAGGAAGATATGGCTGCGGTCACCCAGGATGATCTCGTCGCCATGGCGGGTATGACTCATCACGGCAATGAGATTGCTCATGGTGCCGCTGGGAGTAAATACCGCGGCCTCCTTACCGGTGAGCTCGGCGGATATCTCTTCCAGCCGGTTGACGGTGGGATCTTCGCTGAAAACGTCATCCCCCACTTCGGCGCGGAACATGGCTTCCCGCATCTCCCGGGTGGGGTGGGTGATCGTGTCGCTTCTCAGGTCGATGGTTTTCATTCAGGCTCCAGAATCGATATCGATGTTGATTATACGCTTCTTACGCAGCCGGTCAGCCCGGCAGGGTGAAATGAAAGGCAGTCCCCTGCCCCGGCTCGCTTTCCGCCCGGATCTGGCCGCCGTGAGCCTGGACGATATGCTTGGCGATGGCCAGCCCCAGGCCGGTGCCCCCGGCGCTCCGGGCCTTATCCGCCTTGTAAAAACGTTCGAAGATACGCGGCAGATCGTCATAAGCTATGCCGACACCGGTGTCGCGGATGGTGACCTCGATCCCTTTATCCCTGGCGGCGGCGGCCAGGGTGACCTGACCGCCGGGCGGGGTGAACTTGATGGAGTTGTGAACCAGGTTCATCAACACCTGTTCGATGCGGCCGGCATCGGCCTTGATGAGCGGCAGATTGAGGGCGGGCTCGACCGATATGGTCAGTTCCGCCCGTTCGGCCTGGGGCCGCAACCGCTCGACAACGCTGTGCATGACGCCGCCGATATCCAGCGGCCCTTTATCCAGCGGCGCTTCGCCGCTCTCGATGCGGGATAGTTCCCCCAATTCCTCGACCAGTTGCCCCATCTTGTCGGCTTCGATAGCGATGCGGTTCAGGAAATCGGCGGACACCGCCGGATCGGCCAAGGCCCCATCCTTGAGCGTCTCGGCCAGCAGCTTCAAAGAGGCTACCGGGGTGCGCAGTTCGTGGGAGATATTAGCCACAAAATCGCGCCGTACTTTTTCCAATCGTTTGAGCTCGGTCAGATCCCTGACCACCATCACCGCCCCGGGTTCATTCTTGAGGGGAGTTACCGTTACCCCGAAATGACGGCGGCTGGCACGTATATCCACCGTACCGTCCTGCCTTTTCCCGTCGGCCAGGCATTTCTTCAACAGATCGTCGAGTTCATGGTTGCGCACCGCTTCCATGAAACTGCGCCCGTTCGGCTTGGGTCCCAGGTTGAACATCTTCACCGCGGCTTCGTTGTGATGGGTGATCTCACCGTGTTTGTTGATCATAAAGATGGCGTCGGCTACATGAGCTAGCACCAGATCCATGCGGTTGCGCTCGGCGGTAATGGCTTTCAACCGGTCGCCGACGCTCTTGGACATTTCGTTGAAAGCATGTTTCAGGTCGGCCAGTTCGCCGATAGCCACCAGGCGCACCTTGTCCGCCGATTCGCCGCCGCCCAGGCGTTTCATCGCCAGTTCTATCTCCACCTCGTCATCGGTGGTCGAAGGCACCAACAGGTAAATGGTGACGGCGACCGCCACACTGGCGGCGATACCAGCCACCAGCAGCGTTGTTGAAAAACCTCGTACCATACCCACCACCGTGAGGGCAACGGCGATAGTGATGACGGCGATGACGATCAGGCGGCGTAATAACTGTACGGTCATTTCACTCCTCGAATTTATAGCCGACGCCGCGCACCGTTACCAGATGCGCCGGATTGGACGGATCGGCTTCCACTTTTTGCCGCAGCCAGCGGATATGGACGTCCACCGTTCGGGTTTCTCCCGGATAATCATAACCCCAGACCCGGTCCAGCAGGCTATCCCGGCTGAACACCTGGCCACGGTTGGTCATTAAAAAAAACAAAAGGTCGAACTCCCTGGGCGTAAGGTCGACAATTTTTTCCCCGACGGTCAATACATGACGGACCGGATCGAGCGTGATATTACCGGACGTGAGCACCCCCGCACCGGCCCCGCCCAATGGTTGATTGCGCGCCAGTTCCCCCCGGCGTAGCATCCCCTTGACCCGCGCCAACAGCTCCCTCATGGAAAAGGGTTTGGTAAGGTAATCATCCGCCCCCAGCTCCAGCCCCAGCACCCGGTCTATCTCCTCGGAACGGGCGGTCAGCAGCAGTATGGGCGCCGTGCTCTCGCGTCTGAGAAGGCGGGTTAGTTCGAACCCGTCCATGCCCGGCATCATGACATCCGTAATAACCACATCGGGCTTTTCCCGCCGGATGATCTCCAGCCCCCGGTTGCCGTCGGCGGCGGTGAACACCACGAAACCTTCCTTGCCGAGGTTGTACTTCAGCAATTCAGAAAGAGTGCTGTCGTCTTCAACGACGACTATCTTGGCCATATGCCCCAGTATAGAGCTTGAACGCGGCTGGCGGCAACTCATCCCGTATCCGATTTGCCTATCAACCCCCAAACCCCGTATCATGTGAAGGTTATGTATCAACGCTACGGTCAGCCGGTGTGGCAGCAACCGCTATTTGTCCTCATCGGAGTCAACATCCTCGTCTATATCCTGACGATCGGGGTGCCCTCACTGGTGGTCCAACTGGGCATCATGCCGGCGGTTTTCCTGAGTGAGCCCTGGACGGCGGTCACCAGCATGTTCGTTCACGGCAGCCCATCCCACGTGATTTTCAACATGCTGGCGCTTTACTTCCTGGGCAGCTTCACCATCCAATTGGTCGGCGAGCGGACGATGCTGGCCATCTACTTCATCGGCGGCGTCGTCGGCAGCCTGTTCTTCTGGCTGCTGGGTCCGGCCAACGCCGTCGCCGTTGGTGCTTCCGGCGCCATCTTCGCCCTGGGCGGCACGCTCGCGGTGCTGCGGCCTATGACCCGGGTCATAGTTTTCCCCATCCCCATCCCCATGCCGCTGTGGATCGCTATCATCGGCGGTGGTGCCCTGATATCACTGGTGCCGGGTGTGGCCTGGGAGGCTCACCTGGGCGGCCTGTTGACCGGCATCGGCGCTGCGCTGATTATCACCCGCGGCAAGCTGCGCTTCTAACCGTTTCTCTGACTGAACAATTTTATTTACCCTTATTACCTTTTTATTATATTATCACACCGTTATTTGGACTTTAGTCTTCTATTCCTTATTTTATTTCAAATCAAAATCATGATTTTTATTAATCCCCTATTGACATTTGTCAACTTCGAGTTAAAATATAGAATGACCATTCACTCAATAGGAGAGCTTTAACTCGTTTTACCTAAACGCCGCATATTAATCATCGACGATGAACCTTCTATCTGCGAGATATGCAAACGGGTGCTCGCCGGGTGCGGCCTGTCGGTGGATTGCGCCTGCGACGGCCGGGACGGACGCCAACTGATTGAAATAAATGCGTACTACCTCATCATTCTCGATATCCGGATGCCCGTCAGTTCCGGAAAGGACTTCTTCCGCTACCTCAAGACGGAGCGTCAGGAACTGATCGACTGTGTGCTGCTGACCAGCGGCGACCTGATGAATGACGACACAGAGGCATTCGTCCGGTCCTCCGGCCGGCCGTTCCTGCCCAAACCCTTCTCCCCGGATGAATTGAAATCCGCGGTCGGCAAACTATACCTGTCACTGCATCCCGGCACCGCGGACGTCAACTTCATTTAATCGTTTTTCTTAAGCCCTTTAACCCCATCCCCTCCGGACTAATACTTTGGTACGTAGCGCGCTCATCCCCCCATGCCTTATAATACGTTCATGTTTAATAATCAAAGAGTAGCCGCAATCATCGCCGCCGCCGGTTCCAGCGAGCGCATGGAGGGAATCGACAAGATATTCACCAACCTTGGTAATCGACCGGTGCTGGCGCGGACGGTCTATCCCTTCGAGTGCACACCCCTCGTCGACCGCATAGTGGTCGTCCTCAACGAGAACAATCTGGCCGCCGGGGAAAAACTGGCCGAAAACGTGAAGTGGCGCAAGGTGACCGATATCGTGGCCGGCGGCGCCCGCCGCCAGGATTCGGTGATGAACGCCCTGAAAAAACTGGAAAACGATGTCGAATGGGTCATCATCCACGACGGCGCCCGGCCTCTGCTTCGCGTGGAGCAGATAGAAGAGGGACTCAAAGCCGCCCAAGCCAGCGGCGCCGCGGTCTGCGCCGTGCCGGTGACCGACACCATCAAACTGGCTAGCGAAGATCTTTCGATCAGGGAGACACTGTCCCGGGAATACCTGTGGGCCGCTCAAACGCCCCAGATCTTCCGCTATGACCTCATCCGTCGCGCCTACGAAACCGCCACCGAAACCGCCACCGACGACGCTTCTCTGGTGGAACGCCTGGGTGTGCCGGTTAAGCTGTACCGGGGATCTTATGGCAATATTAAAATTACCACCCCGGAAAGTTTAGCCGCCGCGGAGATGCTGTGGCGGAGAAGCGGAGAGTAACATGAGCGTCAGAATCGGCATCGGTTACGACGTCCACCGCCTGGCCCCGGACCACAAGCTGGTACTAGGGGGCGTGGAGATCCCCTTCAGCCACGGACTCATCGGCTGGAGCGACGCCGACGTGCTGACCCACGCCGTCATGGACGCCCTGCTGGGCGCGGCGGGGTTGGGAGACATCGGCGCTCACTTCCCGCCCGGCGACCCACAGTACAAAGGCATCTCCAGCCTGATACTGTTGGAACGCGTCGGCGGTATGCTCAAAGAGCGCGGCTGGCAGGTCGGCAATATCGATGTCATCATCGCCGCCGAGCAGCCCAAACTGCGCCCTCACATCGACGCCATGTGCCGGAACATCTCGAAAACACTGGGCATCGATGCCGGCTCGGTCAACGTCAAGGCCAGCACCTCTGAAGAACTCGGCTTCGTCGGCCGTGAAGAAGGGCTGTGCGCCTGGGCGACGGCATTAATCGAAAAATAAACTCTCGCGCCGGGTCGTAACTCTCGACTCGTGACTCGCGATTCGGGACGCGTATGAAAATATCCAACACCCTCTCCGGCCACAAAGAAGAATTCACGCCTGAAGGCGATCCGGTCAAGATGTACGTCTGCGGCATCACGCCGCAATCGGCGGCCCATATCGGCCACGCCATGAGCTACATCAACTTCGACGTCATCCGCCGTTACCTTATATACAGCGGTCGGGGGGTCAAATACGTCCAGAACTTCACCGACGTGGATGACAAGATCATCGCCAAGGCAGTGCCGCTGGGACTGACACCGCTGGCGCTGGCCGACCGCAACATCGCCGAATTTCAGGCAGACATGGCCTCGCTCAACATCATGCCCGCCGACGCCTATCCCCGCGTCACCGGTGAGATCCCCTCAATCATCGAACTGGTGACAGGCCTCGTCGACAAGGGTTTCGCCTACGAGGTCAAGGGCTCGGTCTATTTCCGGGTGAGAAAACTCGACGACTACGGCAAGCTGTCCCACCGCACCCTGGACCAGATGCGGGCGGGGGCGCGCATCGAGATCGGCGAGGACAAGGAAGACCCCATGGACTTCGTGCTCTGGAAGGCAACCAAGCCCGGCGAGCCTTCCTGGGATTCGCCGTGGGGTAAGGGCCGTCCCGGGTGGCACATCGAGTGCTCGGCGATGAGCCGTAAATACCTCGGCGAGACCATCGACATCCACGGTGGCGGCGCCGACCTCATCTTCCCTCATCACGAGAACGAGATCGCCCAGTCGGAAAGTTTCACCGGCAAAAAGCCCTTTGTCCGCTACTGGCTGCACAACGGCCTGCTGCAGCTCGGCGGCGAAAAAATGAGCAAGTCGGTCGGGAACCTGATCACCATCAAGGATTTCCTGGCGAAGAATTCCGCCGACGCGCTTCGTATATTTGTCTTGGGCTCGCACTACCGCAGCCCGCTGACCTTTTCGACAGAGGTCATCGATGGGGCGGAGAAAGGGGCGCAGCGGCTGATTCAGGCGATAAAAGCCGGTGTTTCTGGCCGTGAAAAGGTCGATTTCGATGCCGCCGCCTACCGCAAACGCTTCGTTGAGGCCATGGACGATGATTTCAACACGCCACGAGCCTTGGCGGCTCTGTTCGATCTGGCGCGGGAAATCAACCGCGTCGAGGCAGACGGGGGCGATGCCTCAGCGGCCAAGACGTTACTTAGAGACCTATCCAGTGTGCTAGGCTTGAAACTGACCGCCGCCAAACCCGCCGACGATGGTGGCATTATCATAACCACGGTTACCGAGGTCTATCGAGAACTCGGCCGGAAAGCCCCAAATTGGGAGGGTGATACGACAAGAGCGATGGCCGACGTCTTGGCCTTACGCGCCGAATTAAGGAAAAATAAAGACTTCATAAGCGCCGATCTATTACGTAAAAAACTTGAGATGATCGGTGTTTCTCTTAAAGACGGTGGTACCAGTGCTTGGGTTTCTGGTATATTCATCACTCCGGTCTTTTCCGATAAACCTAGCCTACCTTCATTCAGTTGGGATGCCATCCCTGGCGCCACGAGTTATGAACTCATGGTTTCCACGTCTCCAAGCTTAGAAACAATCGTTGGTCACATTACCACTCCCGTCCCGGTTTATGAGTGGAGCAATCCACCCCTCGCTGCCAATACAACATATTATTATCAAACAAGAGCCATTATTGGCACCACCTGGGAGTACAAACCCCGATAATTCGCCCTTAAACTTGACAGAAATTGCCGGCAGGGGTATCATTTCGGTAGTTGGCGAATTACCGAATATGAGCGAAAGTGTCTATAAAGCCCTGGCCGATATCACCCGGCGGCGCATTTTGAAGCTGCTGGGGGAACGCCCCATGACGGCCGGGGAAATCTCCGACCAATTCCACCTGGCCAAGTCCACCCTGTCCGGGCATTTTAACGTACTTAAGGCGGCTAACCTGATCCAGGAAGAACGGAAGGGCGCGGTCATCCTTTACAGCCTGAACCTGTCAGTCGTTGAGGAGACTCTGGTGGCGCTCATGGATCTGCTGCAAATCGGCAAACCTGTCAATAATGGGAAGGGAGAAGAGAAGGGGTAATGAAGATCACCTGGCGGAGTGAGGCGCTGAGCCTGATCCTGATCCTGGCGATGTTCGCCATGTCGGCAATTACCTGGCCCATAGCTCCGGACAGTATCCCGATACACTGGGATATCACCGGCCAGGCCGACGGTTTCGGCGGTAAATTCGAGGGGTTATTATTGACACCCTTGATGACGGTTGGTATCTACCTGATGTTGCTGTTCATCCCCCGCATCGATCCGAAACGAGCTAATTACGATAAATTCGCCGGTGTTTACCGGATCATCCGGACCATCATGGTTGTTTTTATGGCCGCACTGCACGGCGTCATCATCGCCTCGATCCATGGTGTCGATATCAACGTCGGCACGGCTGTCATGGTTATGGCCGGTATCATGCTCGCCGTCCTGGGCAACTATTTCGGCAAACTGAAACCCACCTGGTTCGTCGGCATCCGCACCCCCTGGACGCTCACCAGCGACCTG
Source organism: Dehalogenimonas sp. THU2 (assembly GCF_039749495.1). Classification (NCBI taxonomy): domain Bacteria; kingdom Bacillati; phylum Chloroflexota; class Dehalococcoidia; order Dehalococcoidales; family Dehalococcoidaceae; genus Dehalogenimonas; species Dehalogenimonas sp. THU2. Next base: position 23,976 of record NZ_JBDLLU010000016.1, read on the forward strand.
TCCTGGAAGAAGACGCACCAGCTCGGCGGCAAGATCTTCGTGGTGTTCGGTATACTGATGGCGCTGGCCGGGATCATCGGCCAGGACTGGTTTTTCTATGTGATCTTCGGGTTGTTCTTCGCCGCGATTATGTTCCTAGTGTTCTACTCTTACATCGTCTGGAAATCCGACCCCGAACGGGGTAACGGTCTCAAGAAATCCTGATGAACGGTATACGGGAGGCATTATGAAAAAACTGGGGCTCGGCCTGTTCCTGGTGGCTGTGATCGCCATGATAGGCAGCATGGTTTGGGTCATGATAGATGAGGCGGACCAGACCCCCTGGGTAGTCATCCTCATCACCGCTGCCTTTTTACTCGGCACCGTATTTCTACTGGCTCAGGCTATTATCGACAGGCAGAAACAGAAAAAACAGGAAGATTTTAAGGAGGTAGACAATTGATCATCGTCACATCACCCACCATCCCCGGCAAGAACATCGTCAAAACCATCGGACTGGTCAGGGGTTCGACCATCCGGGCCAAGCACATCGGTAAGGACATCATGGCCGGTTTCCGCGGCCTGGTCGGCGGTGAGATCAATGAGTACACCCAGATGATGGCAGAGTCCAGGGAAGAGGCGCTGAAACGCATGATCGCCGACGCCGAGAAACAAGGCGCCAACGCCGTCATTTCACTGTCTTTCGGTACCGCCATGGTCATGCAGTCCGCGGCGGAGACCATCGCCTACGGCACCGGCGTCGTCATCGAATAACACGTAATTTTCCGTTTGCAGAAATCGGGACAGATATGATATATTTCATATCTGTTCTCGTGGGGCCGTAGTTCACTTGGGAGAACGATTGACTGGCAGTCAAAAGGTAGAGGGTTCGATCCCCTCCGGCTCCACCAAGATTATCAATAGGTAGAACCGCGTCATAACCTCCACCATCCGGTCCAACCACGATGGGGAGTTTGTATTTAACCCTTACAAATTGTCCGTCAGTATTTATCTCGCGGACAAACGACCTGAGGAAAGACTTTCTTTCGGTCAGGCTCGAATCGACTAAAAGTTGCCGCAGATCTCGGGCACGCCTCTTAACTGCGTCAACATTGACCAACTCTACCCCCTCTTTGTCGATTTCCTTCTCGGCCTTGAGACGACTTTTCTCTAGATCCGCTTCCCGACCTCGCAACTCGCCGATTCGTGGCGCGAGGTCATCGACCCCGATTTTACCTGTCTCAAGGGCATCATACAGCCTTGCCAGCCTAGCCCTGGTATCGACCAGTTCGGCATCAATAACGTCAAGCTGTTCCTTCAAAGCACTTGAAGTGGAACGAAGCTCCTCGTTGGTGAGGATGGCCATTTTTTCCATATTTTCATCGGTCAGCACCCGTGTCCTCAGTTCGTGGACGATTTGACGTTCCAGCTTTTCCTTGGGCAACATCCGCACATCACAAGCGTCTTTGCCCTGCTTGGCGCCTTTCGAGCAAAGGTAGTAAAAATGTCGACCTGATTTAGCGCTATGACCGGTCATCGCCGCGCCACACCGGCAATGAAACAGACCACTCAATAGATAAAAACTCGGAACCGTCCTGGGATGGGTAATCTGCGGCTTATTTTGAGCCATTTTATGTTGAACCGATATAAACAATTTCTGCTCGATCAAACCCGGCCACGCGTTTTCCACTCTTACCGGTTTCTCGCCGCAACGACGCACCATGCAACCGGGTCGGTCCCCCCAGACCAGCGTACCAATATAAGCCTCGTTGGAGAGTATCTTATAGATGGTGGTCCTGCCCCAGCGCTGACCGCGTTCGGTACGCAACCCTTCACCATTGAGAGTCTTTGCAATTTCTTTACATCCCATGCCTTTCGAGGACATATCGAATATTCGCCGTACCGTCTGGACAGCGCAAGAGTCTTCAGAATCAGGCTCAAGTTTGTTTCTCATCCGGTCACCGTCTTTGACATGGACAACGTGAAACCCATACGCAGGCTTGCTACCATTGAAAAAGCCCCTGGAGGCGTTTTCGCGCATACCCCGCCGGATGTCCTGGCCAAGGTTGGCACTGTAGAATTCATCAATGGATTCAATGACACCTTCAAGAAGCCGACCGGTCGGGCTGTCATCCACCGGCTCATTAATCGAAATGACATCAATGCCTTTATTACGAAGCAGGGTCTTGTATGTAATCGAGTCGGCACGGCTCCGGGCAAAGCGGTTTAACTTCCAGACCAGGATAGCCGAAAATGGTGGGGTTTTAGTGCGTGCCAGAGCGACCATTTCCTTGAAAGCCGGACGTAAGGCGGTACGCCCGCTTTCCGCTTCGTCGATAAACTCACGAACTATCCGATAGTTGGTCTTGGTGGCGTACTCTCTTATCGACCGGAGCTGCGCCGAAATCGACAGATCTGTATCCTGTTTGTCCGATGAGACCCGTGCGTACAAAGCGACTGTCCTTGATTGATTGTCCATCTCCCCTCCTTAGAAATGCCGGTGAAAACGCTCCAGCTTAACCGGATTAATTTTGTCTATCTGAGTATCGAAAAGGTGGCTATCTTGAATCATCAGCGCCACCATCGCTACCTTCTCTACCTGCCTACTCCGACCAGTCAACGGCTGAGCCAGAGCAGTTAGCCCTCCATCAAAATATTCATTCTCGTCCGTCAGGGTGATACGCCCAACCAGATGAGGACGTCCGGTTTTTACGGTCAGTCCAATCAGCGAACCAGCCAACGCCTTTCTTCCTCTCCTGGGGAACAGCCCATCAAGGCCGTAGACATTCGAGTCAGCGTCATCGTTATTGCTTCCGGTCCAGTAGGTGACCGCCCAGTCATTCCCGTCGGCATCGTCCGGTTCGTACAGAGACCCATAGAAGAACAGTCTGCCGCGAAGCACTTCACCCATACGAAGCAACACCTGGGAGCAGCTCTTGGAATAACCTCGCGAGAGCCTGATAACATCGAATCCGGTTTTGAATACATTGGCACGGAATTCATCTTCCGGCAGCAGTACCGCGGAGGCAAATCGATTGGCGGCAATATGCCGGGCGCTTGTCCTCAGCGGCTTATATGTAGGATACGCTTCGACGAACATGGTTTCCATCATCTCCCTCAACTCATGGAGGATGGTATTCTGAATGCCGCTTGCCGTGTCGTCATGACGATAGTAGAGACATTTCCGGTCGTCGCATATTTCATGGTAACCCCTCAGATTTCGTGGCATGGTTTCCAGACCCTTCAACCGAATGCCTAAACACGTAGCTATTGCCCTGAGCGACCTGAGGTTAACGGGCAGATCTCTCAAATAGATCCGTCTGAACTCATCCGCTTTCTGATCCTCAGTGCAATCGCCGGGACTGCCAAATTTTCCGACCAGGTGATCACAAAAACCACTCAGATCATTGAGTGTCTTCACGCACCTGATCCTGGCAGCAACTTCTTCCCGGTGGCCTTCTCGTACATCTCGACCACGAAACGCTTCACCTCCGGGGTCAGCTTCCCGTTCATCCGGGTGCCTGATTTGTAGCGAGGATCGTTCATGACGTAATTGAAGGCCATCTCCACTTCCTGTTCGTCACTGAGAGTCGGTTCGTTATTTTCCTCGAGATAACCCGCCGCCCGCAGAAGGTCTTTTTGCGTCACCTGATAGACAGACGCGAGACGTTTCATGAGATCTGGCCCGGGCGGGTTTCTCCGGCCTTGCTCAATCTGGGACAAATAAGAGTAAGAGATGCCGGTCTGCTGAGATACGGTCCTCAATGACAACCCTTGTTTTTTTCGCAGCTGTCTGACATAAGTGCCGAAATCTGGCATAGCCCCTCCTTGTTCACAATCATAGCACACACCTGTCATAAATGCAACACTTTTTAAGCAAGGATTTGGCAAGTTTATTCCGATAGAAGTGACATATAGCCCTTGACCGGAGTGGGAGTGATGTTTTACTATTGTGCTTATTTATTCCCCAGGAGTGTCACATGTTCAAGGTGATTTTGAACAAGGACAACCTCGAAAGAGCAATGCTTCGCCAAAATTTGTCACGGAAACTGTTGGCCCGAGAGATCGGACTTTCGGCAAGCTACCTGTCCCGCGTCTTGAACGGCAAACAGAATCCGACAGCTTCGGTTCGCCAGGCTCTACTCCAATATTTCAAAGGCTGTTCGTTCGATGACTTTTTCACTATCCAGGAAGATGGAGCCGGTGATGTCAATTGAAGCCGATATGGAGGATTACGAGAACGGGCTGCGCATACTAGCCCGCATGATCGCAAGAGCTCACCTAAGGGATCTGGCTCAGATGAGAAGAATCAAAACAGAGGAGGAAAGAAATGCCGACCAAGGGAGTCAACCAACTCATCAGGTTGCCGAAGCTGAGGAAGATCAGCCAGGGAATGACAATTTATTCGCTATCCAGGAGGGACGGTGATGTCGACCGAAGCTGAGCGGCAGGTAATGCATCAAGGGCTGAAGATACTGGCCCGGATGATCGCCCAGGTATATCTGAAAGATATGGCCAGGTCCAAGGAAATCGAAATCAAGGAGAAAGAAATGCCGATCAAGGGAGTCACCGAAGTCATCAGGTTACCGAGGCTGGGGAAGATCAGGCTGGGACTTAAGAGAGAGTCCAGCGAGGGCTTCACCTATCCCGTCCCCACCGACTATTTCGTCTGTCCGGATGAAGTGAGGAGGGTTTTCGGCGATAAACCGACCGAGCTTCAAATCATGCTGCCGACCGAAGAACCTCGCCAGTGGGCCAGCCAATACCTGAAGTGTTATTCGGCATACCGGGGCCTCATTTGCCGCGGTGACGGCGAGACGGCGGTAGCCAGGGTAGATATCCGGACCGGCCGCATCGCCACCCATAAGGACCTGGAAACCGAACTTAGAGAGATCACTTGCGACCCCAAGACGTGCGCTTATTACGAATCCGGCCGTTGTAAGAGAGTGATGAACTTGCAGTTTTTGATTCCCAGGTGCCCGGGTTTTGGCGTCTATCAACTCGACACCAGCTCATACCACTCCATCGTCAACGTGAACTCCATGCTCGAACTCATTCAAAGCGTCTGCGGAAGACTGTCGATGATTCCGCTGTCCCTCAAACTTGTGGAAAAGGAAGTGGAGGTGGAGGGCCGGAAAAAGATGGTGCGGGTTCTGTTTCTGAGTGCCGCCTATACCCTGGCCGAAACTCAGAAGTTAGCCCGAATGGCGCCCAGCCAGTCTTTGTTACTGCCGCCGCCGGACAGTGAAGCCCCGGACGACCTTTTCCCCGATGAAGTGATCGGCAAAGATAAGACCAGGCTGGAGGACGGTGTCACCGAAAATGAACTCATTGAGTTATGGGACAGGGCCAAGACCAAAGTCTGGCATCTCGATATCCGCGACCATCAGATCAGGCGGTGGTTCGAGAAACACTGCCATATTGAAGCGGAACTAGACGACTTCAACTCGCCTTTGCCGCCAAGTAAATTTTCCGCCGAGGGGCTGAAGCGTTTTCTGAAGGCAGTACAACGCGACGTCGCTTACTAAGATGATCATGGTAAGAAAAGATTCAAGCGGCCAGTCCGCCGCTGTCGGAGACGTTTTTTCCAAGGCTGTACCCGAGCTTCTGGAGAGTCATTTTAAACATCTTCATGAGCAGAGCGGCCTTGGTCTTGAAATAATCCGGGAGCGGAAATACCGGAGCGTCGAAGACAAAACCGAGCTTGCCAGGCTCGGCTTTGTCCCGGCGCAACAGCGAGTGCCCGGCCTCCTCATTCCACTCTGGGGTGTCGACGGCACAGCCGCGGGCATTCAACTCCGGTCCGACAACCCCCGCACCAACAACCAGGGCAAGACGGTAAAGTATGAGCTTCCGGCTGGATCGGCCAATCGCCTCGACTGCCCGCCTCGATGTCAGAAAGATCTCGGCAATCCGAAGGTGCCTTTATGGATCACCGAAGGGTCGAAGAAAGCTGACGCCCTGGCCGGCCACGGCGCCTGCGCCATATCCGTCACCGGC
>NZ_JBDLLU010000017.1 GCF_039749495.1 Dehalogenimonas sp. THU2
GGACGTCGCTACTTTTCTGTGGATTCGATGAAGAAAACGCTGGAAGGGGCGCAGGAGGAACCCCTTATCATGGCTTTACAACCTTAATGATTCGGGAAACCACCAATCATGAATTTACACCACTTGACGGGACACTACCCAAGGCATCGCTTGAGAAGAGTATATCTTCTTGACTCAGATGTGTTAGCAGATTGTCCGGCCAATGCAGCATCGGGGCTTCGACAAAACTCAGAGTTCTCTTGCCTAACTGGATGCTGTCTCCGGTCTTGACCCCATGAAGCGGCCAGGGGTGCCGGTGGTGACGGGGGAAACTTTCCATGCCCCGTTCGGAAACCACTACCTGCGCATTTGGGCAATGGGCCATGATTGCAGGAAGGGCGCCGGAGTGGTCGATTTCAGCGTGACTGGCGACGACTATGTCGATTTTGGCCGGGTCGATGACTTCCTTGATGTGCTCGATCAATACATCCCGGAAGGGTCCCCATACCGTGTCGATCAGGGCAACCTTGTTATCGACGATGAGATAGGCGTTGTAGCTTGAGCCGTGCAGGGTTGACAGTTCATGGCCGTGGAAACGCCGTAAAGCCCAATCTACTGCGCCCACCCAATAGACACCGTTGGCGATTTCCGTGATCATATTGCCTCCTGTTACCTTAATCGATCTTGGCTGATATTTCGAGTTTGCCTATACCCAAATATTGTACCCGATAATGGTTAGACCCCAAAATATATTGTCTAAAAAGTAATAATATTAGGTAATAGGTAAAAATGTCTATCAATAGTCAATAGTAACAAAGGGGGCCAAAATGGAGATTTGCAATATGGTACTAGTTCCGTTATTATTATGGCCAACATATCTTCGGAGGAGGCGAAGTTACCCCGGGCCTAAATCCAACAGGCGAGGCTCAGTTGTGTAAACTCGCTCTAGTCTCGTCCTTGGCAATTCTTCCGGTAGTAACAAAAATTCTCACAGAAAGGAAGGTAAGCATGTACAAGAAGATTATGGTCCCGCTGGATGGGTCCAAGACCGCTGAAGTTGTTCTTCCTCATGCCAAAGCACTGGCTTACGCTGAAGGGGCTGAGATAGCTCTTTTAAACGTAGCGGCAAATCCCGCCCAGGAATTCGCCTTTGAAGACCCGGCCATTGCCGGATACTCCGTTGCGGAGCAGGAACAAAAAGCGAACAAATACATGACCAAAGTCTGCGACGAGCTGAAAGCCGCGGGCTTCAAGGTGTCATGCCATCTTCGTTCAGGTTCTCCCGCCAATACTATCCTTAAAGTATCAGAAGAACTTGGTGTCGATGTCATCGCCATGTCGACTCATGGCCGCAACTGGCCGGCCAGTTGGCTGATCGGCAGTGTGGCGGAGCGTGTGGTACGACACTCCAAGGTCCCGGTGATGATGATCCGGGCTCCTCAGTCATAACAGGTTCTACTTGATTTCGTGCAACTTGGATCAAAAATAATCTGACAAGAATTTCAGAAGGGAGGGATCATGGCAAGCATAGTTGATTCTGCCAAAAATGGCGCAACCAGCCTGAAAAAGGTCATCTTTGCCTCGTCCGCCGGTACCATGATCGAATGGTACGATTTTTACATCTTTGGTTCCCTGGCAACTGTCATTTCCAGCAAGTTCTATGACACCGGCACCGAGGTCGGCAACGTCATCGCTTTCCTCGCGACCTTTGCCGTTGGTTTCATCGTGCGCCCCTTCGGTGCTATCGTCTTCGGTTATATCGGTGATCTGATCGGTCGAAAATTTACCTTTTTGGTCACCATGGGCATCATGGGTCTGGCCACATTCTCCGTCGGCCTGCTGCCAACCCAGGAAACCCTGGGCGTCTGGGCCGGTATTATCCTTATCACCTTGCGTATTCTTCAAGGTCTGGCACTTGGCGGTGAATACGGTGGTGCGGCCACCTACATCGCCGAGCATACTCCGCATGGCCGGCGCGGCTTCTTCACCAGTTTTATCCAGACCACCGCTACGCTCGGTATGTTCTTATCGCTGGGCGTTATTCTATCCACAAGGTTGATCCTGGGCGCAGAAGATTTCGATGCTTGGGGCTGGCGCGTTCCGTTCCTTATCTCGATCTTTCTTATCGCTATCTCGGTCTGGATTCGGCTTTCGTTACGTGAATCTCCCATGTTCCAGAAACTCAAGGACACCAAGACCGTATCTAAGAACCCGCTCAAAGAGAGTTTCGGAAACCCTTACAACCTGAAATGGGTGGCTTTAGCCCTATTCGGCGCCACTATGGGCCAGGGCGTCGTCTGGTACACCGGTCAGTTCTTCGCCTTGTTCTACCTGCAACGTAAAGACATTTTCAATGTGCCGCTGGTCGATTCCAATATCATCGTTGGCGTCGCTATCCTGGTAGCCACCCCACTCTTCGTCTTCTTCGGTTGGCTGTCGGATAGAATCGGCCGGAAAAAGATCATGCTCACCGGTATGGCCCTTGCCGTCCTCACTTACTACCCGATATATGGCGCTATGGCGGCATTCGCCCCGGTGGATACCCAGCAGCATTTCCTGTTCAGCTATGTCGGTTACAACCCAGTAGCCTTATGTGCCTTGGTGTTCATCCAAGTGGTTTATGTGACCATGGTTTACGGTCCTATCGCCGCCTTCTTGGTTGAGCTTTTCCCGACCAAGATCCGCTACACGTCAATGTCTTTGCCGTACCACATTGGCAACGGCGTATTCGGCGGCTTGGTGCCCATCTTCGGTCTGGCGCTTATCAACGCCACCGGCAATAACTATGCCGGTCTTTGGTGGCCGATGGGTGTCGCAGCGGTCTGCTTCTTTGTCGGTCTGTTCCTGGTAAAAGAGACCAATCAGGTCGACATCGACGATGCCACCGCCTCCTTTGGGGCAGTGGATAAGGCCAAAAAGAAATTCTAAACTAGTAACTGGAACAAGTTCCGGATGAACCGGGGGGTGGTTTTCGCCACCCCCCGGTCTTTTTATGGAGGTTGTAGTTCGGTACAAAGCGGAGATGGATCACTGCAATGACATCTTCAGGTAACATCGCCAAGTGAGCCAGTAGCATATGGAAACAGGAGGCAACGCGTAACGAGTGGGGCAAGGGAACGGAGGAATGATTCCGGTCGTGGGGTCTTTAATCCAGGCGTTCAGAGCACAGTTACTTGCACCGGCAGGATTCACCTGGTCACGGACAAAGACGCCTGGACTACCTTTGTAACCAAAACCCCATGATTTTCTTACATAGTGTCCCATTGGGGCGCTATAGATGGGCATATTAGAATTCGGCCAAGGGTTCCGTTGATGCCGCGATGCTCAAGTCGAGGCAAAATGTTTCCCAGTTCCTAAATGAACTGGATCATACTGCGAAATCTCATTCGGATAAACCGGTTTACAACTCTTCCCGATGTATTCGATGGAGAGCGATATAAATAAAAAGCACGGAAAGACTCAATGTCATGATCACTGTCAGTGGCCAGTAGGGAGTCTCGGCGGCGATGACTAAGCTGGAACCGATTTCCATCAGGCTGCCCGGCAACAAGTATGGCAGCCACTCAGCAAGATTTTGAAGGGCACCGATCAGGAAAAGCTGTATCAAGATCAGCGCCAACGGAATGCCCATGACCGCTACCCGGCTGTTGAATATCGTTCCCAGCATCAGGGAAAGCGAGACATAAAAAACAACCGCCAGGATAATGGTGAAAACGGCGCTGATAAAACCCGTTATCGGAATCATCGCGTGCTGTGCCAATGACAATTGACCGAAAGCGATGATTGCCTGCAAAAATACCGCCGTTGTTAAAATACTGGATGTTATTGCCAGAAACTTGGCGATTACAAACCCGGTTCGGGAAACCGGTTTGGAGAGAACCCAGGCCGCGGTACCGGATTTTTTTTCACCGATAATGGCGCCGGAAGTGATCACAGCCGCGCCCATGGGTACCAGGACCCCCGAAAGCAGAACATAGGTGATAAGGCTGGTAGTGGCCAGTTGAGTGTTGGAATCCACCAGTTCTATGACCATAGCGAGGATCATATTTATCAGGACCATCCACACCAGGCTGTGGGATAATAGAGTCCTGAGATTCCAAACTCTTTCGAGTTCGCGTGTCATTACATTATTGAATCCGATGCGCCAACCTTTAGCCTTTACAAGTTCCAGTTCAGCAGCGTCGTGAAAAACAGTTACTTCAGCCACCGCTTTCTCCTTCCACCAGACTCATGAACACTTCTTCGAGATGATGCTTGCGGCGGCCAAAGTCGACGACGAAGATTCCATCGGAGTTCAACGCCAGGCGCAACAGATTGCCTTCGGCCATTTCTATGTTGTTTACGGTGATATCCCAGGTACATTGGCCATTGTTCGAACTTCGTGAAACACGCTCAACCCACGGTTGGCCACTCAGCGTTCCATGCAGCGTCTCGCCGTCACCACGGGTAACGAGTGAATAAGAAGAATCTTTGTCAGCCAGCAGTTTCTCGATGCTGGACTGGGTTACCAACTGACCTTTGTTGATGATGATTACTTCGTCGCTGACCCGCTGAACGTCAGCCAAGATGTGAGTGGAATACAAGATCGTGGTTTTCTGCCGCAGTTGCATCAGGAGTTCCAGTACGTCGCGGCGGCCCATCGGATCGAGTGAAGCTGCCGGTTCGTCGAGGATGAGTAGATCCGGGGCATGAATATAAGCCTGGGCGATGCCCAGACGCTGGCGCTCGCCGACGGAAAAGCCTTTGATAGCCCGGTCTGCGATACGTGTCAGGCTGACGATATCCAATGTTTCGTCGATGCGCTTTTCTATGAGGTCCTTCGGGCCTTCGTAAAAGAACTTGCAGACGAATCTCAGTGTCTGCCGCGCTGTCATGTATTCGTAAAACCTGGGGTCCTGGGCGAGATATCCGATACGTTTGCGGATATTGACACTGTCGTCGGCGATGTTCATGCCGAAAACGGTGGCGGAACCGCTGGTGGCTTTCTGTAATCCCAGGAGTAGCTTGATGGTGGTCGTCTTGCCGGCGCCGTTGGGGCCCAGGAAGCCGATGATGGCGTTTTCCCGGACGTTGATGTTGAGGGAATCGACGGCCGTGACTTGTTCATCGAAGACTTTGGTCAGGTCGGTGGTGCTGACAACGACAGCCTCGGCCATGTTATGAATTCTCCCATCCAAGTTTTGAACAGAGGTGATACCTTGGGAACCGGATAAACTTTATGATTAAACCCAACTTTTGTCAAGGAGGACTTAAACGTAAGAATCACCTGGGGGTAAAAATATTTCATAATTTAAGCCCAATCGTATAATATATGGGTGGCGTCATATTGACGGCGGTCAACGACAGGGGAAGGCGGCGCGCAAGAATAACAGGAGGCGTTTATGGGCGGCGAAGTTCTGGTACTGGGTATCATCGCGATGGGCACCTGGCTTATTCCTTTCTTCGGTCTGCCCATACCCATTATAGGTTTGGCATGGGGCATCATGCTCTTGCGGCGGCGTCCGGCCAGAAAGGGCATGACTATCAGCGGCATCGTTCTCAGTTCCATCGGACTGTTCCTGTCGGTCAGTTACACGATCATCTCGCTGGTCGGTTCGCCTCCGGATATTTTCAACGTCTCGAACGGTCAAAGCGGCCTCATCAATCTTCCAGCGCCTGGTTCAGTGGACTGGAAGGCCGACGGAAAAATCGAATCCGGGGAATATGAAAACTCCGAGTCATCTAATTCCGGTTTCCAGGTTTTCTGGCGGACTGACAGTCAATTTGTCTACCTGGGATTCAGTGCGCCGACCGAGGGTTGGGTAGCCATCAGTTTTATCGATGATCTGCGCTCCGGAGGCATGGATACTATCGCCGGTTATGCCGATGTGGCGGCACAGGGTCATATCTTCGATCTGTGGTCGGCGACACAGCCCAACGGCGTTTCACAGAATGACGACCAGCAGGGCGGCCAACTGAGTCTGCTCGATTGGGCGGTGCTGACCACCGTGGACGATGAGGATGAGACCACTAGTACCGTCGTGGAGTTCCGCCGGCGGATCACAACCGGCGATGCCTACGATATTCAACTGCTGCCCGGGCCCAATCTCTTCATTTGGTCTTTCGGCACCACCGATGATATCAAGACCAGCCCGTCGGACAAGGGTTATGGGGTTATCGAGCTGGACTAACGGGGTTAAACAAACAGCGGACTTAGAGCGGGCGGTCTTCGGACCGCCCCGTTTTGCGTATCTCTGCCGGTTAGCGCACACTCCTGGCGGTGATGATGACACCGGCCAGGGCCAGCAGGCCTCCAAAGCCTGCCAGTAACGTCGGCACTTCTCCAAGCCAGAGCAGAGCGATGAAGGTGGCCACGATGGGGTTGAGGTACATGAAGCTGGTGGCTACCGAGGCCGTGGTGCGAGTGAAGACATAGTTCCAGGTGACATAGGCCAGCGCCGCCGGGAAGACGCCCAGGTAGATGACGGACAGCGTCGGGCCGGATGCTGCCGCAGGCAGCTCAGCGATGAGATCCGGCAGGAAGACGAGCATGAAAAGGGTGCCTGCCCAGAAGGCGTAGCAGGTGACCTCAAGCGGTTTATAGTACCGCAGCAGCCGCTTCTGGATGATGAAATAGATTGAGGTGCAGAAAGCCGCCAGCAGGATAAGAAGCGCTCCGGCCTCCAGTTCCAGGTGACCGCCCTCCCCCAGGGCGATCAGCCCGATGCCGCTGAAACTCACGGCGATGCCCAGCCACTGCCTGCTGCGGATGCTTTCTTTTAAGGTCAGTATCGCCAGGAGGCCGGTAAAGATGGGCACGGCGCCGATGATGAAGCTAGCCGAGGCCGCGGTTACGGTCAGTTCCCCGTAAGCCAGCAGGGTGTGATACACGGTGATGCCGATCAACCCTCCGCCGACGATCCACGGCAGGTCACCGAGCCTCGGCCGCCGGACGCCTTTGGTTAGCACGGCATATACCCCCAGGGTGACCGAGGCCACCAGGAAGCGGAACAGCACCAGCGCGCCCGGACTGTAGCTTTCCAGCCCGGCGCGGATACCGGCGAAGGACGACGCCCAGAATACCAGGGTTACGCCGATGGCGATCAGGGCGCGGCGATCGAAGGTGGGGGGGTTATATTGCAAGGTAAAAACTCCAATATTTTGCGAATGACCAATAACCAAGATACAAGTTACAAACAAATCTCAAATCCCAATATCCAAATTCCAAACATGTTTCGGTCATTGATATTTGGTTATTGGTGCTTGTTTGGTTCACCGTGACTGGCTCACCATGAATGGTTATTGCATCTTGTATCTTGTATCTACTGGCCCGTATCAAACGAGGCTTTCCAGGAAGCGGGCGGCTTTGTCCAAAAGTTCCCTTGCGCCTTCGCCGGAGGCTTTGGAGTCCGGGTCTCCGGAGAGCATCAGGGCCAGTTCCTGCACCCGCTCCTCTGCTTCGATGCGGTCCAGGCGGGATGCGGCTCGGTTGCCGGCGGTGTCCTTGCGGACGCTGAAATGGTGGGCGGCGTAGCAGGCGATCTGCGGCAGGTGGGTGACGCAGATGACCTGGTGGGACACGGCTAACGTCGCCAACTTGCGGCCGATGACATCTCCGGAGCGGCCGCCGACGCCGATGTCGATCTCATCGAAGATGAGGACGGGGGAGCGGTCCGCCCGCGCCAGCGCCGTCTTGACCGCCAGGGTGAAGCGGGACAGCTCGCCGGTGGAGGCGATCTTCTCCAGCGGCTTGGGCGGCTCGCCCGGATTGGTGGCGGCTAAAAACTCCACTTTGTCCGCCCCGCTGTTGTTATAGGCCAGACTTCTACCGTCCGGTGTCGGCAAGCCGTCCGCCCGCTCCTCCGCGGTGACCGCTATCCGGAACAGTACCTTCTCCATGCTCAGGTCTTTAAGCTCCCGGTTGACCGCCGTCTCCAGCACCGCCGCCGTTGCCCGTCGCTTGTCCGAAAGTCCTAAAGCTATGGACCCCAGTTGCCGCCGCTTATCTTCAAATTCATGTCTCAACCAGTCGATCCGATCATCGGCGCTTTCCAGGTTGGACAGATCCTGCCGGGCTTTTGCGGCGAAGGCCAGCACACCGGCGATGTCCGCGCCGTACTTGCGCTTGAGGTCCCGGATCAGCCCCAGCCGGTGCTCTATCTCCTCCAGCCGCGCCGGGTCGAAATCCAGCCGGGCGTTATAGGAGCGGAGGTCCCGGGCGGCCTCGTCGAGAGTGAAGAGGGCTCCCTGCACCGCCGCCACCTGGGCGGAGAGGGACGGGTCGATATCCGAGAGCTTTTCCATGGCCGAGAGTGCCGCCGATACGCGGGCGGTGGCCGGGGTTTCGCCGGGAGAGTCGTCGCCGTCAAGGGACCGGACCGCCTCAAAGGCCAGTGCCTTGAGCTTCTCCGCCGAGGCCTGGATACGACGCTCGTTCTCCAGTTCTATGTCCTCGCCATCGCACAAAGAGGCGCGTTCGATCTCCTGAACCTGAAAAGCGAGGTAATCCCGCTGCCGGGCGCGGTCCACCATGCCCGCCGCCAGCTCGTCGATCTGTTTCTCCAGCCGATGCAGCGCCTGGGCTGCCTGCCCGAAGGTTTGCCTTAGTTCCGCCGTGCCGGCGCTGGCGTCCAGGAAATCCAGGTGACTGGCCTTGTCCAGCAGGGATAAGTGCTGGCTCTGGCCGTGGATGTCGATAAGTTGCCGCCCCAGCTCGGTGATCAGGCCGCGGGACACGGTATCGTCGTTGAGCCGCATCGCCGCCCGCCTGCCGCGCTTCAAACTGAGCGACACGATGAGTTGGCCTTCCTCGTCCGGCACAATGCCCTTGTCGCATAACCACACCGCCAGGTCCGGCCTGAGGGAAACGTCGAAGACGCCTTCCAGCCGGGACTCTTCCGCCCCGTGGCGGACGGCGGGCTCCTCCAGCCGGCCGGACAGTAGGGAGCTCACCGCGTCCACCACCAGCGACTTGCCGGCGCCGGTCTCACCGGTCAGCACGTTCAAGCCCGCGCCGGGCGTCCAGTCGAAATCCTCGATGATGCCGAAATTTCTGACGCGTAAACGTAACAGCAAGTTTAAATATCTACCCTTATATACTGGGGGTAATTTTGGCATAAAAGGGGGAAGGGCACAAATGGAGGCCTTCGGAGAAGGTCGAAGTTCCAAACGGGGGAGATGAATACTACCAATAACTCTGGTGGGTTGCCCCCCCAAAGCTGAAAGCTTGACAGCTAATATTTATTTTCCAATCCCGCCAAAATCCCATTGACAATCCGCCCTCCCCGGCCTTATTCTATATCCAGCGATGAGTAAAGATAGAACAGGAGTATCTTGTTGAGTCAAGAGATGGAATCAACTGAGCCCCGCCGCTGGGGCGGTCAACCTGACAATCAGAACACCCGCTCCCATGGCTTTTATTCGGGTTATGCCCGGAGTCTCCGTGCGGCCAAAGAGGAGAAAGCCCGTCGGGCGGCGCGAATTTCCCCGGAGCCCGGATTCGACTCAAATATCGAATCTCACGTTTAAGCTAAAGCTGAACGCCGGAATTGTTTGGAAATTTACGTTTTTGACCTACAGCGATGTCACCGCCTCAACCACTATTAAAGACTCGTCATCGACTGAGACTGGGGTGACCGTCAGAGAACACTGATGGCTGACAGCTGATAGTTTGGGATTTCGGAGCTCACTGTCAGTCTTCTATCGTCGCCGTTACGCCGAGGTGGTCGGAGGCGGTGCCGGTGATGAGGGAGACGCCGGACCAGGTGAGGTCCGGGGAGACCCAGATGTAGTCTATCCGCTGGTAGGGATCGTCGGAGCGGAAGGTCCAGGCCGGGGGGGGCTCCAAAGAGAGCATTACGTCCCTGAGACCGGCGGCGCGCAGGAGCTTGATCTCAGGGTCGTTGGGTTCCGCGTTGAAGTCTCCCATGATCACGGAATCCGAGGTATTGCCGAAGAACTCAAGGAGCGCGGCTACCTGGTTGACGCGGGTGTCCGAATCCCCCTCGACATGGTGGAGGTGGATGTCTATGACCTGGAAGGTCTGGCCGCCGACCTCGATAATCATGGAGATGAAGGAGCGCTCCAATGGCAGGCCTTCTGAAGGCAGCGGGACGTTGATTGCCGAGATGACGGGGTAGCGCGACAGGATGGCGTTGCCCCAGAACGAGCCGGAGGAAGGACCGAAGTAGTAGGGCATATCCAGCCGCCGAGAAAGCCATTCCAGCATGTCGGTGCGGCCACTGACCAGCCAGCCGCGGGATATCTCCTGGAGGGCGACGACGTCAGCGCCGCTGCTCTCTATGTTGCGGGCCAGGGATTCCAGATCCAGCCAGCCGTCTGCGTTGAAGCCGTTATGCAGGTTGTAGGTCAGGACGCGCAGGGGGTAGCCGGTGTCTTCCGTTTGCGGCGACGGGGCGGTGAAGAGAAGGCCTGCCGGCAGTAGGAGCGCCAGAATGCCGACGATGAAGCCCGAGGTCCACTGACGCTGTCCGATGCGGAGGCGCGGACCCATGTGGCGGAGTGAGGCCATGGCTCCGCCGGCTACAAGCACCGCGGCTATCATCAAGAGGATCGAGTTGTTGTAGGGCAGGGAAATCTGGTAGACGGCGTAATAGCCCAAGATGAAGATCACCAGGAGCGTCATGCCGATGCCATTAGCCAGGGGCAGGCTCATGGAACTGCCGCGACGGGTGGCGGCGGGTAGTCCGGTGAGGATGACAAAGAAGAGCTGGGTGGCCGCCACCTGGCCGATGAACAAGAGCACCGCTTCCAACCAGCCGGTGAGGTAGGGGAAGAAGATGAAGGTCACCAGCAGCCCGGCGGAGAAGAGCGAGATGAAGTAGACGGCGTCCTCACGCAGGGAGTGGAAGAAGTAGGCGGCCATAATACCGGCGACCTGCGCGGCGGCGATCCACAGGAAGGCGTGGCCGGTGCCCCAGCCGGTCAGGGTGGACAGAGCGGGGATGTTCTGGAAAATGAGAAGCTGTAAAAAGAGGTAGGGGCCGATGGCCAGCCAGGCGCCGGCCTTGCCCTTGAGGCGGGAGGGCAGAGTGGGGTGGTAATCCCGGCAGTAGCCGAAGGTGAGCCAAGCTAGCGCCGCGGCAATGACGGTGGTGACGATGATGGGAAGGGGGGTCTGCTGCCAGGCGAGGTCCCAAGTTCCGGCGGCGCCGTAGATCAGGGTGTCCAGGGCGAGGCCGCCGAAGAAGCCGCCGGCGAAAAGAGGCATTGAGGAGTTGTCACGGCGGCGGATGTCATCCAGGTAGACTGGCAGGAAGATGACGAAGCAGACGACGGCCAGCGCGGCCAGCGCTATACCGAAGAGTGGTGCGCCCGGCCAGAGTTGCAGCGCCAGCCGTAAAAAGATCAGTCCGCCGAGAGTGACGCCGACGATGGCCCGGTGGTCCAGGTGGCGGCGCAGGGGGATGGCCAGAAAAGCGGAACCGAAGATGAGGAGGGCGATTGTGCCGAGGATGAAGGCGTCCAGGCCGTGGGTGTCGCCGAGGGTCCAGGTGAGGCCGGGCACCAGCACGCGGATGCTCTGGAGGCCGAAAACCATCGCCAAGGCGGGCAGCCCGACGGCGGAGACAGCTTCCGGCAGCTCTACGTCCAGTCTGGAGAGGATTTCATCGCGGCGCACGGACTTAATCATACCACGTCTCATATTGAGTCGCGAGTTGCGGGTTGCGAGGTGTGGATGTGGATTTCATAACACTGTGATTCAGGCAACGATTGGGACGGGAAAGGTATGCCGTCGTTTCCACCGAAACGGAGAGGACATGATACGGAGATTGTCTATTAACCGTCATCTTGAAGAAGCGGACGATCAAGCAGTCAGTCTCGTTAAACGTCGAATTGAAGTTCTCCGCTGCGCGCAGAAAGACAATCAGCTCTTTTTGAGACAGGCTGCACGCCGTGTTTCTATGCTGCCCGTATAAATTCGAAGCGGCGGGGTATTGGACCCTAAGATAAAATAATTTCCCGAATCTAGGTGACGTGGCGGCGGAGGATCTTGAGGTTTTGGGTGTCTTCTTTATTGTATTCCAGGAGGGTTTCCAGGGCGGCGGCGTCGTAGTCGTTGATGTAACGCCACCAGAGGCGCACCGCCTCATAACCGTTGACGTCCGGCAGGCGGCGGCGAATGCCCAGCGCCGGTTCGATTTTCTTGAGCCCACCGCGCAAGCCTTTGTGGTGGCAGTGGTGCATCAGGTCGCAGTGGCCGAAACCCTCGGCCAGGAGGTCGATGCCCAGACGGTGGCGGATGTAGGGGAGGTCGAAGCGGGCGCCGTTGAAGGTGTAGATGGTGTGGACGCCCTGGAGGGCATCCAGCAGCGCCTCCGCGGTGATGCCGTCGCCGACGAGCTGGACGAATTTTTCTTCTGTACCGCGGCAGAGGTGGATGCCGATGACGGTGATAGGGCAGGCGTCCGGGGAGAGTCCGGTGGTCTCTATGTCCAGGTAGGCGTCGCAACGGTCGGTCATGGGGATATTATATCAAAAAGGAGGTGGGTGTTATGGAAAAGATATATAGATTACATAACAGGGCGATAGACAAGCTAAATACGACTTATTGCGAACCTCTTTTAGACGTGAATTCGGCATTTTCGGAACATAAAAATCATTTCGGATTTCGGAATTTGGGCCATTTGAGGTTGGATTCGGTGTGGTATGCCTTCAGCAGGGAAATCGGGATCGTTTCGCTACGGCTCACGATGACGACTCGG
Organism: Dehalogenimonas sp. THU2; assembly: GCF_039749495.1. Lineage (NCBI taxonomy): Bacteria > Bacillati > Chloroflexota > Dehalococcoidia > Dehalococcoidales > Dehalococcoidaceae > Dehalogenimonas > Dehalogenimonas sp. THU2. Next base: position 12,684 of record NZ_JBDLLU010000017.1, read on the forward strand.
CGGAGGATGAGTCGCTGGTTTTGAACCTTTGGTTTGTGAAATTTCGTTAAAAGGATCTTCGTTTCTGCACTTTGGAAAACGAATCAAAATATTTTTCACCAATACCTCTACGTATCGCTAATCTATCAATGTCCCCAATCGGTAGTGTTTGAGTTGGTAGTATTGGTAGTATTGGCTCTCCACGTTTGGTGATTGGAATTTTTTAATTTGGATATTTTTGGATATTGTTTAGAGTCCGCCCAGTTCCACTGAGTCACCACTAAGTGAGCCGAGTCGAAGGGATTTGGATATTCGGATTCAGGCCCGGTGGTTTAGTCTCTGGTTCTAACTTTCTGTTGCAGCTTGTCGAAAGCTTCGAACCAGCGGAGTTTGATCTCATCGGTCCAGGTGGGGTCGAAGGCGGGGAACATGTTGAGGAGGGTCTGATTGACCGAGGGTGCGGTGGGGCCGTCTTCCGTGGAAGGTGACGCGGTCTCCGTGTAAGGGTTGTGCCCGTTGTTGCCGTTAGCCGACGGGGGTGGCGCGGTTTTTTTTGGTTTGCGGGCCGGGGCGGAGGTCTTTAGGATCTTTGACTTGCGGGTTACGAACGGCGACAGGCCGATGCCGGCGTCTTCCGCCAGGCCGATGTAGAACTTGATGCACTTGCGTCCGACATCCGTGGTGATCTGGAAATTTTCCCGGAGTTTTTCTTCGAGCTGGGAATAGGTGGCGGCGGCAGGATCCAGTGCCTCTATAAAGAAAGGATAGGCTTCCTGGGTTAGTTGCTGCAACAATCCGGCGCGTTGGGGACCCTTGGCGAAGACGATCTGGCGGAGGCGGAGGGTGGGGACGCCGGTGCCGTCTATCAGTTTCAAATATTTCAGCGCGGCGATGAGCTGGCCGCCGGTGGAGCCGGACAATTTATCGCCCCAGAAGCTGCGGTCGATGCGCGACGGCACCGCGGCCTTCAGCCCGTCCAGGAAATTCCAGAACGTGCGGTAGGACACATAAGGCGGCAGCGTCTTGGTAACAGGTGAAGTCATAGCTGAATGCCTCATTTTATGCCAGAAGGACAAAAATGACAAGCCCTCCGGGCAACGAAAAGGACAAAATATTTTTTATTTTGGAAACAGCAAGGACGAATTTGGACAGTTTTTGACGGGTGCTTAAAGGGGAGTTTAAGATAGCTGCAAATTCTTCCAGAAAGGCGGAAAAAACCTCATGGGAACAGCAATCGACTACCAGAAACTGATGACAGAGATCGTCTTCATTAACTTGCCTGGTCCGCAGGAACCACAGCCGGGAATGAGCGGTGGCGAACTGCTGCATGGATTCCTGGCGGAACTTAAAAGAGCGCCAGACGCCTCTACCAAGGCTTTCATCGACAGTGTAGCAGCCAAATGGAGCGTTCGTTTCCGCGAAGGCGGCAAATAGGATCACCCCGGAAACTCCGGCGATACCTTTATAAGGAGACAACATGAAAAAATCGAGACTTTCGGCCATTGATGTCGGCACCACTAAGGTGTGCACCATCATGGCTGATGCAGATGAAGCCGGCATCCGGATCCTCGGCGTCGGTGTGACGCCGTCTCGTGGCCTGCAAAAAGGCATGGTGGTCAACTTGAACGAGGCGCGCGACGCCATCAGGCGGTCCATCATCATGGCGGAGCAGTCGGCTGGATACAAGATAGACGCGGCTACGGTCAGCATCACCGGACGACATATTCACTCCACCAACAACCGCGGCGTCATCGCTATCTCCCGTAAAGAAGAAACGGTGCGGCCTGCCGACGTCAACCGAGTGCTCGAAGTGGCCCGCAACGTCACCATCCCCGGCGATCGGCGACTGCTGCACCTGCTGCCCCTGTGCTACACCGTGGACGGCCAGGAAGGCGTCAAGAACCCGGTGGGCATGCACGGCTTCAAACTGGAAGTCGAGACGCATATGGTGACCGCTTCCGCCACCTCCGTGGAAAACCTGATGAAATGCGTCAAGGGCGCCGGCGTGGAGATAGACGAAATGGTCTTCAGCCCGCTCTCAAGCGCCGAGGCGACCCTGTCCACCGACGAGATGCAAAACGGGGTGGTCCTGGCCGATATCGGCGGTGGAACGACCGACATCGCTGTTTACAAGGACGGCAATATTATCCATACTTCCGTACTGCCGGTGGCGGGCTACCAGATCACCCACGATATTTCTGTCGGTCTCGGCGTCAGCTGGGAACTGGCCGAAGAGATCAAAATGCGCTACGGCTCGGTTTTCCCGGTGGCCGGGGATAACGAGCAAATGTTGTCCGAGGGTGGCCACTCCTTCCCGCATTCCCAGCTTTCAGAGATCATCCGTTCCCGCGTGGAGGAGATGGTCCGGCTGGTGTTGCTGGAACTGCCCACCGAAGACTATCAGAACCTGTTGCGGGCTGGCATGGTCATCACTGGTGGCAGTGCTAACCTGCCCGGCTTAGCCGAACTGGGCGCCGAGGTGACCCGGCTGCCGGTACGGGTCGGCATGCCGCCGACGATGTACGGCGTTTCCGAGCGACTCGGGGATCCGGCCTTTGCCACCGCGCTGGGACTCATCATGTGGAAAGCCAACGACCGCACCGAAATTCCGATCCGGGCTAACACCGGCGGTTCTGGCGGCGGTAAATTCCTGGGTCTCTTTAAGAAAAAATAAAACGGAAGAATATTAGGAGAGAACATGGCTAAAACTATCTATGTCCCCAGCGGCGCCAAGATTAAGGTTATCGGTTGCGGTGGCGCCGGTTGTAATGCCATCACCCGCATGGTGCGTGAGCAGATCCGCGGTGTCGAATTCGTCGCCATGAATACCGATGCACAGGCACTGGCTATCACCGAAGCCCCGATGCGGGTTCAACTGGGCGAACGCTGCACCCGCGGCCTGGGAGCCGGCGGCGATAACAAGATGGGCCGTAAGGCTGCTGAAGAGAGCCGCGAAGAGATCAAGCAGGTAGTCGGCGAATCCGATATGGTCTTTGTGACCGCGGGCATGGGCGGTGGCACGGGTACCGGTTCTGCCTCCGTGGTGGCTTCCATCGCAAAAGCCACCGGCGCACTGACCATTGCCGTCGTCACTAAACCCTTCGGTTTCGAGGGGACGCACCGCACTCGGGTGGCCGAAGAAGGCATCGCGGAACTGATGGAGAATGTGGATACGCTGATCCTGATCCCGAATGACCGTTTATTTGAAATCTGCGATCAGAAGACTGGCGTCGACGGCGCGTTCCGCATGGCCGATGAGGTACTGCACCACGGCGTGCAGTCCATTGCCGAGGTCATCACCGTTCCCGGCATCATCAACCTGGATTTCGCCGATGTGCGCTCGGTTATGAAGGATGCCGGCCCGGCCTGGATGAGCATCGGCCGTGGTAAGGGCCAGAAACGCGCTATCGATGCCGCCAAGCAGGCGCTGACCAGCCCACTACTGGATGTGTCTGTGCAGGGCTCGAAGGGCTGTATTTTCAATGTGGTCGGTGACAGCTCGCTGACATTGTTTGAAGTCAATGAAGCCGCCGACATCATCCGGCAGGCGGTGGATCCAGACGCCAATGTCATCTTCGGCGTCAACGTCGACGATTCCATGAAGGACGAAGTGCGGCTGACGCTCATCGCCACCGGTTTCGCCGACAAGAACACCACACTCGACAGCCGCGATAAAGAGATCACCCGGCTGCTGCGCAATATCAAAACGGAGAAAGAACTGGAGATCCCGGCCTTCCTGCGGCAGCGAGGCCTCCTGGGCGCCCCCCGCCGGACAGAACCGGCCCGCCCGGCCTCGCCCGTTTCAAATAGCTACCAAAAGCGTTGGTAACCCGGTTTTTCCCTTAGACGATGGGGTGGCGGTTGGTTCCCGCCACCCCGCCTGGAGTAAAGAGATGGACAACGGTATCGACCGGTTGGAAATACAACAATTCATGCGGCAGTTTGCCGGGGATTACGAGAGCCGGGAGATGCTGCGGCTGTTAGGCCGCCATCCGTTCACCCGGTTTAACCGGCTGGCCCTGGCCGACAGCCTGCACATGCGGCTTGGGGATGTCGACCGGGCGATCGACCAGCTTAAGGAAAAAGGGCTGTTGGTTACCATCGAGAACCAGCCGACGGCGCTTTATGCCCTGACCGGGACGGCGCCGTGGCACGATATCGTCAGGAAAACGGCGGCGCTGGATTACCGCCAATTCCTGGCCGAGACGAAAGCCACTTACTAGAGATTTTATCCGCCTCCTCAATAGAAAGAAACCGGCCGTCGGGACTCCTCCTCCCTCGACGGCCGGTTTCTGTATTTGAGTAATTGCCGGTTGTTACCGGATAGCCCCTAGGGCGACGGCGAACATTACCGCGGCCAGGACTATACTGAGGTTGATGACCACCAGCAGCGTGATCCAGGTGCCGCTGGTGAGCCGTTTGATGACCGCTTTCACCATGGCCTCTTCCGCGAGAGACATGGCTTCCTTGGCCGCGTTGCGGGCGGAAGAAGCGATGTCCGCGGCTCGGGCTGATGCTTCCTGCGACGATTTGGCTGATTCCTCGGCGGCGCGGGTGGCGGTGGCGGCGGCGGAACGGGCGGAAGCATCGGCACGCTCCGCGCGGTCAGAGGCTTCATCCGCGGCTTTCTTGGCGGTGGCGGCGGTGATCTCTGCATGTTTGGCGGCGGTTTCCGACCGAGTGGCGGCTTCAGCGGCTGATTTGGCGGCCTGGTCGGCGGCTTCTTTAGCAGCGCGGGCGGCTTGATCGGCGGCGTGTTTGGCGGCGGCTTCAGCCCTGGCGGCGGTCTCAGCGGCCGTTTTGGCTGCGGCTTCCGCGGCGGCGATGGCGGATCGACCGGCTTCTTCGGCCTTTCTGATGGCTTCTGCCGCGGCGCTTTCCGCACGAGCGGTAGCTTCCTCGGTGGTCTTTTTGAAACTGGTCATAGCCGCCTGGGCGGCGGCTTCGGCCGCTTTAGCCTTTACCGAGGCATCATCGACGGCTTGCCGAGCGGCGGCTTCAGCGCGTTCCGCGGCCTCGGCGGCGGTGCGCACGGCTTCTTCGGCTGCGGCTTTGGCCGCCTGAGCGGCCTGGGCAGCGGCATCGCGCGCGGCGGCTTCGGCGTGTTCAGCGGCCCCTTCAGCGCTGTGAATGGCTTTTTCAGTAGCTTCTTTGGCGGCAGCTTCCGCCCGAGCGGCGGCTTCCTGTGCCGCCAATGCCGCGTTTTCACCTGATTCTTTAGCGGCTAGGGCGGCGCTTGTCGCCGCTTTCATGGCCTGCTCGGCAGCTTCACGGGCGGCTTTGGCGGCCGCTTCAGCGGCTTGCATGGCCAGCGCCTCTGCCTTAGAAACGGCGTCGGCGGAAGCCTGGGCGGCTTTTTCACCGGATTGGCTGGCGGCCAAAGTGGCCGCGGTGGCGGCGGTTACGGCTTGATCCGCAGCTTTTTGAGCTGCGGTTTCCGCCCGTGTAGCGGCTTCCAGCGCGGCTTTGGCGGCTTTGTCACTGGCTTCCCGGGAGGTGATACCGGCGGTTTCGGCCTGCTTGATGGCGGCGGCCGCGGCACTTTCCGCCCTGGCGGCAGCTTCGTCGGTGGTTTTCTTGAAACTTATCATGGCGGCCTGGGCGCTTTTGTCGGCGGCTTCCGCTTTGTGGGCGGCGTCTTCCGCGGCCAGGCGGGCTAAACGGGATAATTCCGAGGCCCTGGAGGCGGCCTCTTCAGCGGATTTCTTGACGGTCTCGGCGCGGAGATTGGCTGATTCAACGGTGGTGGTGGTCAGGCGGTCGGCGGTTTCACCGGCAGTATCGATCAGATTGTCGGCGGCCTCATCCGCCAGCTCCGCTTTGGCCTTGGTATCCACGGCGACCTTGTAACCGCGGTTGGCGGCTTCCTTGGCGGCCAGTCCGGACTCACTGACGCCGGCAGCGGCATCACCGCTGATGGCGGTGGCTGCTTCCAGGGCGACATCCCCGGCAATATTAGCTAGTTCACTCCGGCGAGCGGTATCCTCGGCGGCGCGAAAAGCGGCGGCGGCGGCTGATTTGGCGGCGCGGCCGGCTTTGAGGGCCTGCAGCACTGTTTCCCGGTCGGGATTTTTGCCAAGCGTGGCGGCGGCGGTTTTGGCGAATTTAACCGCTTCGTCTGCTCTTTTACCAGCAGCCAGTGCTTCCTCGATGGATTTTTCCAGGGCTTCCCTGGTGGTCATGGCGGTCAATTCCGCGCGGGCGGCGGCTTCCTCCGCGGCGCGGGCGGCGGCCTGGGCGGACTCACGGGCGGCCATTTCTACATCCTGCGCCTTGGCGGTGGCTTCTTCAGCAGCGTATTTGGCGGCCCTGGCGGTCTTTTCAGCCTGGGCGGCGGCTTCCTCGGCGCGATGGGCCGCATCCGAGGCGATCTGCGAGGCTTGCTCCGCGGCATCTTTAGCAGCGTTGGAAGCGGACTCAGAGCGGGCGGCGGCGGCTTCGGCTAGCTTGCGGGCGGCCTCAGCCGATTCCAGCGCCCGGGCGGAGGCTTCTTCGGCTTTAATTACGGCATTGGCAGCGGCGGCCTGGGCGGCACGGGCGGCGGCTTCGGCTTTACCCGCTGCTTCTTCCGCGGCGGCACGGGCGGCGTCGGAGGCCAGTTTGGCGGCTTCAGCCATTTGCTTGGCGGCCAGTCCGGCGGCTTCAGCGCGTTTGGCGGCTTCATCAGACACTTTGGCCGATGCTTCAGCGGCACCTTTGGCGGCGATGCCGGCAGATTCAGCGCCTTTTTTGGCTTCATCAGCTTTGCTTACCGCTTCATCGGCGGCTTTCTTGGCCTCGGTGGCGGCGGAAGCGGCAGCCCGGGTGGCCTGCTCGGCGGCTTTCTCCCCGGCCTGGCGGGCTTCGATAGCCCGGGTTTCGGCTTCTTTGGCCGCTTGGGTGGCATGTCCGGCGGCGCCGGCTGCCTGCTGCGCGGCGGCTTCCGCCTGACGGGCGGCTTGCGCGGCGGCGCGGATGTTGGCATCCATCTCATCAAGGATCTGCGGCAGGGGCTTGGTTAGGATCTGGGGTCCTTCTTCAGGAACCTGGGGTTTGGTGTCTTTATTGGCAGGTACCATTTTTTCTCCTTTTCGAAAACTAAAGCATTATGCCCATCGTTATTTCACATCAGGTTACAGTGAATGAAATACTACCAAGAGTAACTGCCAGTAATTTAACCCTCAAGCTTTAGCCTGTCAACTGCCGGACAAAGCTGAATATAGTGAATTATACTCCGGATAAAAGTGCGTGGATATAGCGGATTGTGTTATACTATTGACATAATAAAATATATATGATGGATCTTTCTCTTTATCTTCATATACCCTTCTGCCGCCGCCGCTGTTCCTATTGTTCATTTTATTCTTCCGCCGGCAAGGAAGCGAAAATTCCGGCATATATCGAAGCCTTAATGCGGGAAATTGAACAAACGCGTCTTCCGGCTAGAAGGGTGAATACCATATATTTCGGTGGAGGTACGCCGAGTCTTTTGAGTTCATCCGATATCGGTCGGATACTGCATTCGATTCATAACCAGTACGATATCGCCGATAAAGCTGAAATAACCCTCGAAGCCAATCCCGGTACAGTCGATGAAGCTTATCTGAGATCAATCAGGGAAACGGGCGTCAACCGCCTGAGTCTGGGGATCCAGACCCTGGATGCCGCCGAACTCAAATTCCTGGGTCGCAGCCATTCAACTGAAGAAGCGGCACGAACGATACGGCAGTCCCGGCAGGCCGGACTGGACAACCTGAACCTGGATTTCATCTACGGCCTGCCCGGCCGAACCATCGACAAATGGGACCGAATGCTGGATACTGTCATCGGGTTTGGCGCCGAGCATCTTTCCTTGTACGGACTGACGCTGGAGGACGATACGCCGCTGGTTGGGGCGGTGGGGCGGGGCGAAATAACGGCGCCGGACGCCGACGCCGCCGCGGAAGAATACGAACTGGCGGCAGAGAAGCTGGGGGCGGCGGGATACCGGCAGTACGAGATCTCCAACTGGGCGCACCCAGGGTTTGAAAGCCGTCATAATACGGTGTACTGGCGGCGGGGCGAGTACCTGGGGATGGGGGTGGCGGCGCATTCGTTCATCGGCGGAGAGCGAATCGCCAACTCCGATAATCTGGATGAGTACATAGAGGCATCGGCCGCCGGCAAAGCACCGTCCCGTACCATCGAAGTCATCAGCCAGGAGACCGCTCTGGCCGAGGCGGTAATTCTTGGTTTGCGCCTGTGCGAAGGCGTGTCTCTTGATGACATTGACCATGAGTTTAGTATAGACTTACAAAGCCGATTTACGGCTGAAATTGCCGAGCTTTCGTCTTTAGGGCTTGTTGAGATCGAAGACAGTAGTTTGAGACTCACCGCCAGGGGGAGGTTGCTGGGCAACGAGGTGTTTGTCCGGTTTTTAACCTAATATCGAATACCCGAAATATCTTTGGATTTCATGCTTAGAATCATCATATAAGGAACCCTATGGAACAGTGCTTCATTCGTAATTTCTGCATTATCGCTCATATCGATCATGGCAAGTCGACCCTGGCCGACCGGCTTATCGAGAGCACCGGGGCCATGCGCCGCGAGGAGATGAGCGAACAGGTGATGGACCGCATGGACCTGGAGCGGGAGCGCGGCATCACCATCAAAGCAAAGGCGATACGCTTGAATTATAAGGCGGCCGACGGCAAGATGTATCTTTTAAACCTCATCGATACGCCCGGCCATGTCGATTTCTCCTACGAGGTATCGCGCACCCTGGCAGCCTGCGAGGGTGCGGTGTTGGTTATCGATGTTACCCAGGGCATCCAGGCCCAGACCTTGGCCAACGTTTACCTGGCCATGGAAAACGAACTGGAGGTCATCCCGGCGCTCAACAAGATAGACCTCCCGAGCGGTGAGCCGGAAAGGGTGATGGACGAGGTAAAAAGCGTCCTGGGTTACAGCGAAGCTGAAACGCTCAAGATTTCCGGCAAGTCCGGCATGGGCGTGCCCGAACTGCTGGAAGCCATTGTGGCCAGGGTGCCGCCGCCCAGCGGCAGTCCGGAAAGCCCGCTGCGGGCGCTTATCTTCGATTCTCATTATGACCCCTATAAGGGTGTGATAGCGTATCTGCGCGTGGTGGACGGGAAGATCAACGACGGCGACCGGCTCAAGCTGATGGGCCAGGGCACCACACTGGAGGTGCTGGAGGTGGGTTACTTCAACCCGAAAGAATGCCCCGTGAAATCACTCTCCGCGGGGGAGGTCGGCTATATCGCTACCGGTCTCAAGACGGTGGGGGACTGTTCCGTGGGCGATACCGTCACCTCCGTCGCTAGTCCGGCCGTTGAACCTCTGGCGGCATACCGGCCGGCCAAACCCATGGTTTTTGCCGGAATTTATCCGACCCAGGCCAGTGATTACCACGAACTGCGCGAAGCCATGGAGAAACTTAAACTCAACGACGCATCGTTATCGTCCGAAATGGAGAACAGCCCGCTGCTTGGACATGGATTTCGCTGCGGTTTCTTGGGATTGCTGCATATGGATATCGTTTATGAGCGGCTGGAGCGGGAGTTCGGGTTATCGCTTGTGGTCACCGCCCCCGGGGTGAACTATGTCATCACCAAGACCAACGGCGACGTAATATCGGTTATCAACCCGTCGGAACTGCCGGTGCCTACCGATATCACCCGGATAGAAGAACCGTGGGTCAAAGTGCGGCTACTTACACCGTCGAGATATATCGGGGCGATTATGGAACTGGAGCGAGAGAGCGGGGGTATCCACCGTCATACCGAGTTTCTGGGTCACGACCTGGGGATTGAGGGCGCTCAGCGGGTGCAACTGGATTACGATATGCCGCTGCGTTCCATGCTGACCACTTTTTATGACCAGTTGAAGAGCCGATCCAACGGATACGCCTCACTCGATTACGAGTTTGACGGCTACCGGGACGCGCAACTGGTCAAGATCGACATCCTGGTTAACAACACCCTGGTGGACGCTTTCAGCCGCATTGTACCGCCGGATCAGGTGCACGATATGGGCAAAGCCCTGGTGCACAAACTCAAAGAGGTCATTCCGCGACAGCTCTTCTCCATCCCCATTCAGGCGGTGGTGGGCGGGCGCATCGTTGCCCGTGCCGATATTTCCGCCAAGCGCAAGGATGTCTTGGCCAAGTGCTATGGCGGCGACATCACCCGCAAGCGCAAACTGCTGGAGAAGCAGAAAGAGGGCAAAAAGAAGATGAAGTCCATCGGCCAGGTGGAAGTGCCCAAAGAAGCCTTTTTCAGCGTGCTGAAGACGGAGATTTAACCATTCTCGCCTAATCGATTTTGGGCTTATATCAGTACCTGCAGGGTCCCTTCAAATCCACTTTGCCGATCCAGGCGCAAACCGGGAACGACGGGATGAAGGAGAACCGATTAGCCTCGATTTATCGTTCAGGCCAGTGACTCTTGCTTTGGCGTAAACCAGAGATCAACTCTGCGCGCTCAGCCATCACCCACGCCGCAGTTAACACCGCCGCCATAAATTTAGGTATGTGCTATGGGGCAAATTACGTAAAAATACTAATATAATTTTTTAACTCCTGTAATTATAATGTTTGCAAGAATCCAGGCAATTTGCGGGAGGGAAAATTATGAAGCAATTTCATTCCACGGTTTCCCGGCGTGATTTTATGAAGGGATTGGGGCTGGTCGGGGCGGGGTTGGGCGCTGCATCGCTGGCTGTGCCGGTTTTTCGTGATCTGGACGAGGCGATCTCTGACAAACGAGCGGTAATGAAGCGCCCCTGGTGGGTCAAGGAAGTTGACGAGATGACCACCGAGGTTGATTTTACGGTGATGCAGCGCTTTTCCGAGGGCGAATCCATGCGCGGTTCACGGATTAAACGATTCGAGGAGGCGCGGCTGACGCGTCCGGAGGAAGTAGACCGTTATAATCGCCTTCAACAGGCGGCACCGGGAATTACCAAACAGGGTATTCTAGATAACACTCCGGGTTTGACATTGCGAGATCAAGCCATCGGTACGGCGGCTGCCGGTAATATCAGGAGCGCCACTGGTTATCGTGGTACGTTTCTAAACGAGATGAAGACATCCACCCCGGAAGTCCGCGGTGTACCAAAGTGGGCGGGCACTGATCCTGAAGAGAACCTGCGTATGCTGACCACTATCATGCGCGGTTTCGGCGCGATGTCGGTCGGTTCATGCGAAGTGATACCGGCAACCACCCAAAAATTCGTTTATTCCCAGGAACCAAGCTTCCAGCAATTCATCCATTTCCGGGACGTCGATGCACCGATTGCCAATGAGACCGAACATGTCATTCCCAACAGCTATCGCTGGGCTATCACCTATGTCGTCCAGGAATCGGTGCAGGTGAGATTAATGGAAGGCCACTCCCAGGGTTTTGCGCCTCTTTCCCGCTATGTCCGCGCACCCATAATCCAAGCCGGCGTTCAGGAATTCCTGAGGGCGATAGGCTATGACGCAGTTGGAACTGACGGCAATTCACTGGCTATCGCACCAGCATTCACCACTTACACCGGCCTCACCGAAATGAGCCGGCTGAACCGTGGTTTTGCTCCGGAATGGGGCCCGGCGCTAGGCGGGTGGGCAATGATTACCAACTTGCCTTTGCCGGATACCCGGCCTATCGACGCCGGGATGCTGCGTTTCTGCGCTACGTGTCTGAAGTGTCGCGATGCTTGTGGATTCGGTGCGCCCAACGAAGAAAAAGAACCGCAGTGGGCCCCGGAGGGGCGTCAAGCAGGTCTGTATCACACTCTGGGTAAGAAAGTTTATTGGGATGACCAGATACTTTGCCAGTCATGGAAAGCTATCCCCGGGGCTTGTTCCAATGGTAGGTGTTTTGGTGCCTGCGTTTTCAACAAACTTGAGAATGGAGCCGCGATTCACAACATTGTGAAAGGCACGGTTTCGACTACGGGTCTGTTCAATGGGTTCTTCCGCCAGATGGATGATCTTATGGGTTACGGACCTGGACCCAATGTTGATGGTCCTAATCCCCGGGTGGCGGAATACTGGGATAAAGAGATGATGATCATGGGTATCGATACTCATATCGGGTTCAATCCCTGATTACACGGTCTGAATCTTAAGTTTAAAGTTGAGGGGAGAGTTCTCCCCTCAACTTTGTTGTAGGATGGCCGGTATGTTAATATTTTGTATCTTTGGAATTGGAGTTTGAATTTCATGACTGAGTCGCATAAGCCTGTTTGTTATATCGTCGGGAGGTAGTGTCCCGTCAAGTGGTGTAAATTCATGATTGGTGGTTTCCCGAATCATTAAGGTTGTAAAGCCATGATAAGGGGTTCCTCCTGCGCCCCTTCCAGCGTTTTCTTCATCGAATCCACAGAAAAGTAGCGACGTCC
>NZ_JBDLLU010000018.1 GCF_039749495.1 Dehalogenimonas sp. THU2
GGACGTCGCTACTTTTCTGTGGATTCGATGAAGAAAACGCTGGAAGGGGCGCAGGAGGAACCCCTTATCATGGCTTTACAACCTTAATGATTCGGGAAACCACCAATCATGAATTTACACCACTTGACGGGACACTACCCATCCCGCGTATGCCTTAGCTCTGGAGTACATATTTTAACCGTGTCCAGCTTGAAGGTTATCAAACTATCATATTAAATACGCATGTTGGCGGATAGTCAACATTCTCGGTTGGCCTTATAATTATACTAAAGGTTGGAACGCAATAAGCTGCGTCGGTCTAACCAAAGAAGAGTGGAGGAACTCAATTGCAAAAGTATCACAGTACAATGTCCCGCCGCGATTTCATGAAGGCACTGGGCGTGAGCGCGGCTGGTATCAGCACCGCCACTGCCTTGGCCCCGGCTTTTTCCGATCTCGATGAGATGGTCGCCAAAGAAGGCTTATACGGCAAACGTCCCTGGTGGATCAAAGAGCGCGAGCACTTGGACACCACCACCGAGATCGACTGGACCGAAATGAAGCGTTATTCTGAAAACGATACCATGCGCGGCACACATGCCGCTGAGTACCGGTTAAGTCTCTTTGATCAAACCGAATGGGATCGTCGTTCAGCTCTGAAGAAAGAAGAGGAGAAGAAATGGCTCCTTGAGGAAAAACCCGGTTACTCATTGAAGGATGTCGCCTATTCATCCAATGTTGGTAGCAATCAATCGGTTAGCCAGAGCTTCCTGGGCGCTCAGAAGGCTTCCACCCCCGAAGCCCGCGGCGTAGCCAAATGGGAAGGCTCCCCGGAAGAGGCGGCCTCCATGCTGCGCACCTTCCTGCGCTCCGTCGGCGCCATGAGTGTCGGTATTGTCGAATTGGAAGAGGGCAAGACTAAGAAGCTGATTTATGACTTCGAGAGTGGCGGTAAGATCCGCAACGTCTGGGAGGACACTGACACCGCCATCGTCCGCGACCTTGGCGGCGGTAACAAAGAACATGTCTTGCCCAATAAGTTCAAATACGCCATCGAAATCATCAACCAGGAGTCGATGAACCTGTTCAAGGTCAACCCCACCCTGCTGATGTCCCAGATCCGCTATGGCCGCAACGCCAACACCCAGGCGGCGACCATGGAGTTCATCCGCGGTTTGGGTTACCAGGCAGTTGGACAGTTCTCCATCAATGCTATCGGTATTGCCCCGGCCTTAGCCACTATCTCCGGCCGCGGCGAGATGGGCCGCATGAACCGCCTGATCACCCCGGAGCACGGTCCTATCGTCGGCGCCTTCACCATGCTGACCAACCTGCCCCTGGCCCCGGACAAACCTATCGACGCCGGTTATATGCGTTTCTGCAAGGACTGCATGAAATGCGCCGAAACATGCGCCGAGGGTGCGATCTCATTCGAGCGGGATCCCTATTGGGAGACCATCGGCGCTTGGAATAACGCTGGTCACCGGGCTTGGTTCGAGGATTCCCGCAAGTGCGCTGCTTACCGCGCCCTGCCCAGTGCCTGCACCTCCGGCAAATGTTTGGCCGTATGTACCTTCTCCAAGGACCACACTGCTGGTATCCACACTGTCGTTCAGGCGACATTGTCCGCCACTCCAGTGTTCAACGGCTTCTTTAAGGAGATGGACGATATCTTCTACCACGAAGGTCTGCACAATCCTGAGAAATTCTGGGATATCGAACTGCCGACCTACGCGATTGACTCAACCATCAACGGTAGAGACACGCACTCGTAACCCAAATAACACTCACTTGTGGAGAGGCACCCCATTCGGGGTGCCTCTTTTTGTTTCGAAGTGCCGTTCAGGGAAATCCGGCTTCCTTTCCAAACTAATAATAAAATCAGTAGCCTACGGGTCCCAAATTACGTAGTTTCCCCAATTCCCCCGCATTCCCTCAATAGAGTATGCTGCCCTCAAGGGGCATGATGGGGTAATTAACGTCAGCAAACAGTCCTGCTAGCGGGTGAAGACATGTGACCGATACCTGGGCTACACAAGATGCGCCACCGGTGCCAATATCCACCTGGATCCGGGCTGTTTGATTGAATGTAATGAGTTTGTACGTACAAATTATATCGTGTGGACTCTCGAAATCGCCCCTTTTTATATCTCGAAACGTTCGATGCCGGGTTAACAAACCCTGACGGGTCGTCGTTAATAAATCCAAGAGAGCGCCCGGATGACAGACATCGGTTTCCCGGAAATCAACGGAATCATAGCAGGCATCATTCCCCTGGCCCTGGGCATCCTCATCCTGATCTTTCCCAAGATCATCAACTACTTCATCGGCGCTTTCATGATCCTGGCCGGTATCGGCTGGATCGCGGGGGGCAGCGTCCTGGCCGGAACGGTCTCCATCGGTTTCGGCATCGTGGTATTCATGTTTCCGGCCATCCTCAATTACCTGGTGGCTGCATATTTGATCCTGGTCGGCATTTTCCTGCTCACAGCCGGTGCAACAGTCATCGGCGCCATTTCACTCATCGCCGGTGTTGTAATTCTTATCGCCCCGGAGATACTGAACATCCTGATCGCCATCTACCTCATCGCCGCGGGGCTTTTGGCCATGTTCGGAGACAGGCTGAACCTGTAATGCCGGACATGCTTCGATCCAATAAAACAAGCCGGCAAAGGAACCAGTAAATGTCCGTAACGCGACTCGCATCCACCATGGCGCTTATCGGCGGCGTATTGATGATCGTTTTCGGCGGGCTGGGACTGATAGGGTCTCACTTCAGCGGACTGTTTTTCGGCTGGAGATTCAGTTTCGGCGGGATCGTCACCATCGTCGGCGGCGTCATTGCCGTCATCGGGGCAAAACAGGCTGCCAATCTCGGCTGGGCTATCGTCCTTATCATCGTCGGGTCCATCGGCGGGGGGCTTGGCGGGTTTCTGGTACTGATCGGAGGAATATTTGGACTGGTGGCCGCCCTTACTCATCGTCCCTGATGGATAATTTTTAAGGAGGAAATAATGCAGAAGATCATCCACAACCTGTGGTACGACGATAAAGCCGAAGAAGCGGCAAATTTCTACGCCTCGCTTTTCAACAACTCGAAAGTCGGGGATATCACCCGGTATGGCGAGGCGGCGGCCGAGATCTCAGGTCAACCGAAAGGCAGTATTCTGACTGTAGAATTCCAGCTCGAAGGTCAGGAGTTCATCGCCCTGAATGGCGGCCAAGGACCAGAAGGAGATCGACCACTATTGGGAGAAGCTCACCGCAGGCGGCGAGGAAGTCCAATGCGGCTGGCTCAAGGATAAATATGGCCTATCCTGGCAGGTCACACCCACGATTCTTGACAAATTCCTGAAAGATCCTGATCCGGCGAAAGCCGAAAAGGTCATGAAGGTCTTTCTTCAGATGAAGAAGATCGATATCGCCGCTTTAAGACAGGCGTACGAGGGACGGTAGACTCACCCAACCGGGTATCTCCCTGAATAAAACAAAAAGCCCTGGCGGAATTATTCGAATAGAGCTTCGAGGCGAAGGTCATTGCTTTTTACGATTTTTGACTGTTTTACGCTTCGATTCATACCAACTAAAGGCGTTCACGGAATTCGATCGAACTTCGAATCTAATTTTAAACTGTTACCAACTGTGACCCAAAAGAGCCCCGGAATTGGTATGCTTCCATCCTATAATTACGTACTTCCACCAATTTCGGAACGGCACCAGATGGAGTATTCTATTTTCAGGTCGAACTGCCCAGCAATCTTAACCTCAGGGGACACACTCATAAATCGGTGGAGGAGGTGTACAAATAAGGCAAAACAGGTCCAAGGTCTCAATGTATCCGTATGTATAAGTGCAAATTAAAATGGAGGAAAGCAAAATGTTATCAAATAAGGCAGTTTATGCCACCTTACCAGCGGTTGAAATCAAGAGAGCTCGCAAATTCTATGAAGAAAAACTAGGACTTAAGATCGCCATGGAGGATCCATCTCCGGGATTCATGGTTATGGCAGGCGAGGGAACGATGTTCTATGTCTACCAGAGAGCTGCTACCAAGGCAGATCATACGGTCCTCGAATTCAAAGTGGACGATATTGAAACCGAAGTGAAGCATCTCAAGGACAAGGGCGTTAAATTCGAAAAATACGACATCCCGAGTATGGGTATCAAGACCGTAAATGGAGTTGCCACCATGGGATCCTCCAATGACCAGGAAAAAGCTGCCTGGTTCAAAGATACCGAGGGTAATATTATTGCGATTGGCCAAATGTCGAAGAGCGTCATAAGCAAGATCCAAGAAAAGAAAATGGCGGGGATGATGACTTAGTCAGTCCTAGAATGGACCGTCGGCGAATAACGAAGGGGTGGGGGACGCATGCCGCTTTAACTAAGCCTAGGCGGGAATCCCTCCGCCATGGTTGAACGGCGTTGAGTATCCGAAGATTGCTAGCCTTGGAAGTCTTGCCGATGGGCGCCGTGGTCATTTCAAAGCAGATGACCCATGGTCGAACCAGTTACTTTGGCTCTTCTGTCGCCCGGTGTTTTCCCTAAATAAACCAAGAAGCCCTGTTCGGATAAATCCGCCAGGGCTTTTTGAGTGCAAAATATAAAAAGTCTCCTGGCAATGGCATATTTTCCACAAGGGGTCGCCCCCTCAGTATCGTCTGCGCTGATGCGTTTCACGGCCGTGTTCGGGATGGGAACGGGTGGGACCACATCGCTCTAATCACCAAGAGACTCTTTAACGAAAGTAATTAAGTTGTTAATCTGAGCCTTTTTAAATACTGCCATTCATATTCGGTTATCTCAACTCTGAAGCAAGTCAAGCCCTTGACCATTAGTACCACTTAGCTGAACACATTACTGTGCGTACACCTGTGGCCTATCAAGCAGGTAGTCTACCTGCGGTCTTATCCTTCTCGCGAAGGAAGGGAGATCTAATCTTGGAGCTAGCTTCGCGCTTAGATGCTTTCAGCGCTTATCCATACCGGACTTGGCTACTCAGCAATGCCCCTGGCGGAACAACTGATACACCATTGGTCCGTCCTTCCGGGTCCTCTCGTACTACGGAAAGCCCCCCTCAAATCTCCGGACGCCCACCACGGATAGAGACCGACCTGTCTCACGACGGTCTGAACCCAGCTCGCGTGCCGCTTTAATGGGCGAACAGCCCAACCCTTGGGACCGATTCCAGCCCCAGGATGCGACGAGCCGACATCGAGGTGCCAAACCTTGCCGTCGATGTGAACTCTTGGGCAAGATAAGCCTGTTATCCCCGGGGTAGCTTTTATCCGTTAAGCCACGGCCCTTCCACAAGGAGCCGTAGGATCACTTTGCCCGACTTTCGTCTCTGCTCGACTTGTTGGTCTCACAGTCAAGCCTCCTTATGCCAATGCACTCTACGGGTGATTTCCATCCACCCTGAGGAGACCTTTGGGCGCCTCCGTTACATTTTGGGAGGCGACCGCCCCAGTCAAACTACCCACCAGACACTGTCCCCCGGCTTGCTCCGGGGTTAGAAACTAAATCCATCAAGAGTGGTATTTCAACGTTGGCTCCACCAGAGCTAGCGCTCCGGCTTCACAGCCTCCCACCTATCCTACACATGATAAACCCAGTCTCAGTGCCAAGTTGTAGTAAAGCTCCACGGGGTCTTTTTGTCCAGTGGCGGGAAACCCGCATCTTCACGGGTATTTCAATTTCGCCGAGTCCCTCGTTAAGACAGCGTCCAAGTTGTTACACCATTCGTGCGGGTCGGAACTTACCCGACAAGGGATTTCGCTACCTTAGGACCGTTATAGTTACGGCCGCCGTTCACTGGGGCTTCGGTTCAAAGCTTCGCTTGCGCTAACCTCTCCCCTTAACCTTCCAGCACTGGGCAGGTATCAGCCCCTATACATCAGCTTACGCTTTAGCAGAGACCTATGTTTTTGTTAAACAGTCACTCGGACCCCTTTAGTGTCACCGTTCATAGAACGGCACCCCTTATCCCGAAGTTACGGGGCTAAATTGCAGAGTTCCTTAACGAGGGTTATCTCGATCACCTTGGGACACTTACCCCCACCTACCAGAGTCGGTTTGCGGTACGGGCGCCACTGCTTCATTGGCAACGAGGGTTTTCTTGACGGTATGGACTCAGCTAGATCGTCTTGGATCTCTCCGTAACTTCCCCCGGCCTTCAGCTTAACGTGGGAGTGGATTTACCTGCCCCCACACGCCTTTGACCGGTGACACACCATGTCCGATGGGTATGCCTAACCTATCCTGCCGTGTCACCCCTTTGCCTCCACAGCGGCGGTGCTGGAATGATGACCAGCTGTCCATCGCTCTACGCCTTTCGGCCTCGGCTTAGGCCCGACTAACCCTACGCGGATTAACCTTGCGTAGGAAACCTTAGGTTTACGGTGGCTGTGTTTCTCACACAGCTTGCGCTACTCATGCCGACATTCTCTCTTCCCCCCGCTCCACCGTTACTCACATAACGACTTCACTGCGAGAGGAACGCTCCTCTACCACCACGACGAATCGTGGTCCATAGCTTCGGTGACAGACTTGAGCCCCGTTGGATTGTCGGCGCAGAATCACTTAACCAGTGAGCTATTACGCACTCTTTAAAGGGTGGCTGCTTCTAAGCCAACCTCCTGGCTGTCTAAGTAATTCAACTTCCTTTACCACTTAGTCTGCACTTAGGGACCTTAGCTGATGGTCTGGGCTGTTTCCCTTTCGACTACGGAGCTTAGCCCCCATAGTCTCACTCCCGGACTTGAGCTTATGGCATTCATGGTTTGGTTGAATTCGACAGGATCTCTCCCACCTAGTCCATCCAGTGCCTTACCTCCATAAGCGAACATCCGAGGCTGTACCTAGATACATTTCGAGGAGAACCAGCTATCCCCGGGTTCGATTGGCATTTCACCTCTATCCACAGTTCATCCGACAACTTTGCAACGTTGACCGGTTCGGGCCTCCACTTCGAGATTATCGAAGCTTCACCCTGACCATGGATAGCTCACCCGGCTTCGGGTCTAATCCGTGCAACAAATCGCCCTATTCAGACTCGCTTTCGCTACGGCTCCGCAACGTAGTTGCTTAACCAGGCTACACAGATTAACTCGTCGGCTCATTCTTCAATAGGCACGCCGTCATCCCGGTAAACCGGGACTCCGACTGCTTGTAAGCGTACGGTTTCAGATCTATTTCACTCCCCTCTCGGGGTATTTTTCACCTTTCCCTCACGGTACTAGTCCACTATCGGTCATCAAGAGTATTTAGCCTTACCATGTGGTCATGGTAGCTTCCCACAAGATTTCTCGTGTCCCGTGGTACTTAAGAACAAATTAAGGAGCCTAGCTCTTTCGTTTACCGGACTGTCACCGTCTATGGTGGCTCTTTCCAGAGACCTTCAACTAGAGTTCGGTTTGTAACTCCTTTGCCCGTCTAACGCCGGACGTCATCTGTCTTGCAACCCCTCGTAAGCTTAGGCCGTTAAACCACTTAGCTTAGGAGGTTTGGGCTTTTCCCTTTTCGCTCACCGCTACTAAGAGAATCTTATATTTTCCTCGGGGTACTGAGATGTTTCACTTCCCCCGGTTGCCTCTACTCAGCCTATGTGTTCAGCTGAGAGTGACCAGGTTTTACCTGGCCGGGTTGCCCCATTCGGAAATCCCCGGTTAAGCTTGTTAGACAGCTAGCCGAGGCTTATCGCAGTCTTACCACGTCCTTCATCGCCCCTTGATGCCAAGGCATCCACCGTACGCTCTTTCCCGCTTGACTTGCTTCAGATTTGAGATAACCTTACTATTTTATGGCAGTATTCAGTTTTAAAGGTTCAGTATAAATAAGAAACGGCCTGGTGTTTATCACCAAGCCGTCTTGGTTAACACCGTTTCTCTGCGCTTTATGTCGCTATTTTCAACATCTTGTTTTTCAAACGCGAAAGAAATAATAGCATATGCTCCCAAACCGTGTCAAGGCCCTAGGTAGCTTTGCGACAACAAAGGTGTAAAATTATTTTCGGACTTCCTTCAATTTATAGAAGGGAGACAACCCCCATGCGGCGTACCCGAAAATCGATTAACCAATGACAGTTCACCGGCGTACGATTCCGCCACATCGTTTATGGCCGTTCGTCTTGCCTTACCCCGCCCGCCTATCTATAATGCTTCTATCTAGTATACGGAGTGCTTATGGCTGAAACATCCCCCCCCGTAAAAACCCCTACCTATTATAGCGTCGCTTTCTGGCGGCGCTGGGCCAGACTCTATGACCGGGTGGTCACGCTGTCCTTCCTGCCCTTCGGCGGGGAGAAACATTTCCGCCGCAAGTTCGTGGCCATAGCTAAGTTGAACCCCACCGACCGGGTGCTGGACATCTGCTGCGGCACCGGATCCACGACGGCTATCATCGCACCGGAAGTGGACCAGGGCCACGTAACCGGAGTGGACCTTTCCCCGGACATGCTGGCTGTGGCCAAAAAGAAGGTAGTTGCCCCCTGGGTCAGTTTCCAGCGCGCCAGCGTGGACGCCCTGCCGTTCAGTGATAATTCCTTCGACCATGTCATCTGCTCCTACGGAATGCATGAGATACCGAAAAGCATTAGGGCTGCGGCGCTCAAAGAGGTGTATCGTGTGCTCAAACCGGGAGGCAAATTCCTGACTCTGGACTACGACATGCCGCGGAATTTTATTTTTCGATTTCCCATATCCGCTTTTGTTCGCGTCTTCGAGCATGATATCGCCTATCGCATGATGAAGGGGAACCTTTCCGCCGAGGTGGAGGAGGCGGGGATGCGGTTGTTATGCAAGAACGAGGCGTTGGGCGGGATGTTCCAGATTATCGACAGCGTGAAAGCATAGTTATGATTTACGGGTCACGAGTTGCTAGGCCGGCTACACCAACTCCAACCCTATATAAGTGAGCACTAATGTGGAAAATACAGTTCCCCTGAACATCGTTCGAATCGCGGAAAACTCAGCGGTGACGGTCGAGGATGAAGTCGCGCGTGAGGCTGCGCTGACCATCATCCTTAATGATACCGAACTGGTGACCATGCTGTGCTCCCCGGCAGAAGAACGCTGCCTCACGGCGGGGTTCCTAGCCGCCGAGGGACTCATCGAGACGGTGGACGACATCACCTCAATTCTGATTGATGAGACCCGCGGCATCGCAAGGGTGAGTACTGCTGTCCGGGGTGAGGCGGACCGCATCTGGAAACGCTTCATTTCCTCAGGCTGCGGCCGTGGCGCAACTTTCTACTCCGCCGCCGACGTTTCCAGTCCGCCGGTCGAATCATCGCTGACGATCGATCCCTTTCAAGTGTACCGCCTGATGCGCGCCTTTCAGGAACAGAGCGACGTGTTCAAGTCCACCGGCGGTACCCATGCGGCCGCACTGGCCTCCGGCAATACGATCGAACTTTTCTCCGAAGACATCGGCCGGCATAACGCGGTGGATAAGGTTTTCGGACGCTGCATCCTGGAAAACATCGAAACCAAAGATAAAATACTGTTGGTGACCGGGCGTATCTCATCGGAAATACTGCTCAAGGTGGCCCGCCGCGGCATACCAGCACTGATCTCAAAAAGCGCACCTACCGACTCTGGAGTGAAGCTGGCTGAAAAACTGGGGATCACCCTCATCGGTTTCGTACGAGGGCACCGAATGAATGTCTATGCCCATGCGGAGCGAATCGCGAGTCATGAGACATGAGTAATGAGGTAAATGGTGATGAATAACGACAGTATTGTGGCTAAGATCGACGCATTGAAAAAGGCTAAAGGCGCCGTCATCCTGGTCCACAACTACCAGTTGGGTGAGATACAGGACATCGCCGACTTCGTCGGAGATTCGCTGGAACTGTCGCAAAAAGCGGCGGCCACCAGGGCGAAGCTGATAGTCTTCTGCGGTGTTCACTTCATGGCCGAAACGGCGGCCATCATCGCTCCCGGCAGCAAGGTGGTGCTGCCCGACCTCCATGCCGGCTGTCCTATGGCTGATATGATCACCGCGGACGGACTCCGGCGCATGAAGGAACAATTGCCTGGGCGGCCGGTGGTTTGTTATGTCAACTCCACGGCTGAAGTCAAGGCCGAAAGCGACATCTGCTGCACCTCTGCCAACGCTGTGAAGGTAGTTGAAAGCCTGCCCGATGAAGAGGTCATATTTGTCCCCGACCAGTACCTGGGCTACTATGTGCAGCAGCAGACCGGCAAGCGCATCCATTTTTGGCCAGGATACTGTCCCACTCACGCCCGCATCCTGCCGGAACACATCCTGTCCTTGAAAGCCGAACACCCCGCCGCGATGGCCATGGTGCACCCGGAGTGCCGTCCGGAAGTCGCCGCCGTCGCTGACGCGGTGCTGTCCACCGGCGGCATGATCCGTTACGCCAAACAGCCGGAGATCAAGGAATTTATCGTCGGCACGGAAATGGGCATCATTCACCGGCTGCGGAAAGAGAACCCCGGCAAGAAGTTCTATCCGGTCTCCGAGCAGGCCGTGTGCCCCAATATGAAGCTCATTACCCTTGATAAGGTGCTCTATTCGCTAGAAACTGAAGCTCATGAGGTCACGGTATCGGAGGAAGTGGCTGAAAAAGCAAAGAGAGCGATCGAGAGGATGCTGGAGATCGCCTGAGCCTGCGAATGGAACGTATTATGAATGAAATCAGCGGTGTCATCGTCCTGGTTACAGCGGGTGATAACGAAGAAGCGAACCTCATTGCCCGTGTGCTCCTTGAACAGAAGAAAACGGCCTGCGTCAACATTATCGACGGCATGAGTTCGAATTACTGGTGGAAGGGCGCCATCGAGAACGTGACCGAAAGCCTGCTGGTGATCAAGACAAGTACGACGCTGTTGGATGCCGTGATCGAACTGGTCAAAGAGATCCACAGTTATGATAACCCGGAGATTATCGCGCTACCGATAATCGGCGGCAGCACCGAGTATCTGGAATGGTTGAGCGCTTCTCTGAAAACCGATCTCCCCAAAAACCCTGCTCCGTAGCTATTTTCACCTCCACGGGCGTATAATAACCCCAATTCAGGCCGAACGAATGTTTAAGACAATCAGGGAAGATATACGCAACGTTTTCACCAAGGACCCCGCCGCCCGGGGTACCTGGGAGGCCGTTTTCTGCTATCCCGGCCTGCACGCCCTCTGGGGCTACCGTATCTTCCACTGGTTTTGGCAGATCAAATGGCATTTCCTGGCGCGGTGGCTTTCGCACGTCACCCGCTTCCTGACCGGCATCGAGATCCACCCCGGCGCCACCATCGGCCGCCGCTTTTTCATCGATCACGGCATGGGTGTCGTCATCGGCGAGACGAGCGTCATCGGTGACGATGTGCTCATCTATAAAGGGGTGGTGCTGGGAGGTACAAGCCTTTCTAAAGGCAAACGCCACCCGACGCTCGAAAACAACGTAGTCATCGGTTCCAATGCCACGGTGCTGGGTAACATCACCCTGGGCGAGGGCGCCCGCGTCGGCGCTGGCTCGGTCGTGGTCAAGAGCGTACCGGCAGGCGCGACTGTAGTGGGCATTCCTGGACGAGTGGTCGAGGAGCATAAACCCCAAACCGTCACCGATCTGGAGCACGGCAAACTGCCGGATCCGGTAGCCGAGGCGGTGCGTTATATTCTGGCGGAACAGGCCAAGATAGAAAAACGGTGTGAAGAACTGGAAAAACTGGGCGGCATCATACCTCCTGAAGACGAACTTAAAGACCGCCTAGGGGAACTGGCGAAAGAATTCGATGACGGCAGCGGGATTTAAGTCTCCGGCCTAGATAATAGCCCATCCCCTCCCCCGGCGTCTCCCCCCTGTGGTATCATTGACGTTATGCGTTATGCTGTAATTGCCGATATTCATGCCAACCTGGAGGCTTTTAGTGCCATTCTTGCCGATATCGGGCGTCGCGGCGGAGTGGATGAATACTGGGTGCTGGGGGACATCACCGGTTACGGTCCTGACCCCCACGCCTGCATCGAATTGGTGAGGAGACTACCGGGTGCGGTGGTCGCCGGCAATCATGACGCCGCCGCGGTGAGACGATACCCGCTCCATAGCTTCAACCCCGAAGCCGCCGCCGCGGTGGAGTGGACGGAAGGCCATCTCAGCGATGGGGATATCCAATACCTGCGTTCACTGCCGGCGACGCTGGAACTCCAAGGATTCACCCTGACGCACGGCAGTCCCCGGCAACCGGGGAGGGAGTACATCTCATCGATCCCGACGGCGGGCCAGATCTTCGAGATCATGACGACGCCTCATGCCATGGTCGGCCACACCCACCAGCCCGCGGTGTTCAAGCGGGAGGAAAGCGGCGCGGTGGTTTACATACCGTTCAAGCCGGGCATCGGGCTGGTGGTGGGTAAGGGCAGATTCATCATCAATCCAGGCAGTGTAGGTGAGCCGCGAGACGGCGACCCGCGGGCGAGTTACGCTATCTACGACAACGAAGCGACGATAATCCGATTGTACCGCGTCTCCTATGATGTCGGCGCTACCCAGGACAGGATGATATCCGAAAACCTGCCGGTGCGACTGGCGGCGAGGCTGGGGAGGGGACAATGAGTGTAAAAGAAATTCGAAATCCGAATATCACCCTTCGACAAGCTCAGGACCGAAACGAATCCCCGGTTAACGGCATGACCTCGCCGCCCTCTCTCATGGCGGAAACCCGCGGCTTACTGGAACGGTTCAACCTGTCCGCCCGCAAAGGGTTGGGGCAGAACTTCCTCATCGACCGAGGCATCCTGGGCAAGATCGTCGAAGCGGCCGGGGTTGATAAGAGCGATACCGTCGTCGAGGTCGGTCCGGGGCTGGGAGTGTTGACCCGCGCCCTCGCCGAACAGGCAGGCAAGGTGATCGCTGTCGAACTCGACCGCAACATGACGGCGCTGCTGCGGGAAACGCTGGCCGGATTAACCAACGTCGAGATCGTCGAACGCGATATTTTAGACACGCCGGTCGAATCGCTGATAGGGGATTCTTCCTATTATAAAGTAGTGGCCAACCTGCCCTATTACATCACCTCGCCCGCCCTGCGGCACTTCCTGGAAGCGGTGCGCCAGCCGCGAACCCTGACGGTCATGGTGCAAAGGGAAGTGGCGCGGCAGATCACGGCTAAGCCGCCGGAAATGAGCCTGTTATCCCTCGGCATCCAGGTGTTCGGCCGGCCGAAGATCATCGGCTACGTGCCCGCCGGGGCATTTCACCCGCCGCCGAAGGTGACCTCAGCCATATTACACATCGACGTATTGCCTGAGCGGCGGCTGTCCGGGGCCGATGAGCAGCAATTCTTCAGGCTGGCGCGGGCGGGCTTCGGGACGCGGCGCAAGCAACTGGCTAACGCCTTGGCATCCGGTCTCGATCTCGACAAAGCGGCGACCATCGAGACATTGCGGCGGGCGGGCATCGACCCGGCGCGGCGGGCGGAGACGCTCTCCATCGAAGACTGGATAAAACTGCTCGATGCCTGGAAGGCGGCGCATGTTTAAGCTTACCGCCCCGGCCAAGATCAACCTGGCGCTCGAGGTGTTGGGCAAGAGGCCTGACGGCTATCATGAGATCAAGAGCGTGGTGCAGGCTATCGACCTGGCCGATGAATTGGAATTCGAACTCGCCGGCGACTTGGATATCACCGCCGACCTGCCCGGCTGGGAAGCCAAAAAAAGCTTGGTTTCCAGGGCGGCCCAATTGCTAAAACCTTACTGCCGAGGCGTTTGCGGCGCCAGTATCCGGGTAAAGAAACGCATACCCCTGATATCAGGCCTGGGCGGCGATTCATCTGACGGGGCGGCGGCGCTTAAAGGTCTCAACCGGTTATGGGGGCTGGGGCTGGGCGAGGGATCGCTGATGGAAATGAGCGCCGCGCTCGGTTCCGACGTGCCCTTCTTCTTCTGCGGGGGCACGGCGCTCATCGAGGGGCGGGGGGAACTGGTTTCCCCTCTGGGGGCACTCCCGCAGACATGGGTGGTGCTGCTGATTCCGC
The DNA here is from genome assembly GCF_039749495.1 of Dehalogenimonas sp. THU2. Lineage (NCBI taxonomy): Bacteria > Bacillati > Chloroflexota > Dehalococcoidia > Dehalococcoidales > Dehalococcoidaceae > Dehalogenimonas > Dehalogenimonas sp. THU2. The sequence continues at coordinate 13,973 of NZ_JBDLLU010000018.1, forward strand.
CTGTGACGGCGGAGAGCGGCAAGACGGCCCGACTCTATGGCAGTCTCAAACCTAACGACTTCAGCGACGGGTCGAGGACGGAGGAACTAGCCGAAACGCTCATCGCGGGCCGACCGGCGGAGCCGTCGCTCCTGGGCAACGCCTTTGAACAGGCTACTGGCGCATTATGGCCAAAGATAGAGGAGTACCGCTGGCGCTTCCTGATGGCCGGGGCGCCGAGAGTTCACCTGTCCGGCGCTGGTCCGGCGCTCTTCAGCCTGCACCGCGACAGGGCGGCGGCGGAAAAGATCTATCGCAAGCTCAAGGAAGACAAGCTGGCAACGTACCTGGCACGAACTATCGGGTATGCAGGGTAGGAACGATTTGACAGCTTGCTTCAACAACAAGGTATCGTATAGACATGGGTAAAACCGGTCCCACCCGATCAAAGAACGGATTCTTCGGATTCCTGACCGGGCAGCCCGTGTTCCTGCGAAGCATTTACGCCGAAACGCTGCTGGAAAACTTCTTCGTGTCCGCGGTGGCCTCGGTACTGGCGATCCGGCTTTATCTCCAGGCCACCGGCTTCCCTCAACTCGGGGTCGGTCCGCTGCATATCGCCCATATGCTGTGGGGCGGCCTGCTCATGCTCATCGCGCTGGCCATACTGCTGGCCTTCCTGGATCACCGGGCTAAAGTTATCGCGGCGGTGGTGGGGGGAATCGGTTTCGGCGCATTCATCGATGAGCTCGGTAAGTTCATCACCAAGGACAACGATTACTTCTTCCAGCCGGCGATCGCGCTGATCTATATCGTCTTCGTGCTGATTTTTTTCGGCATCCGGGCCATCGGCCGGCGCAGGTCACTGTCCAGTGACGAATGTCTGGCCAATATATTCGATATCGCCAAGCGGGGAAGCCTGGCCGGATTGGACGAGGAGGAGCAGGGGGAAGCCCTGGAGCTGCTGGATGGTTGTGAGGCCACACCGGTGCGGGATAACCTGGCCGCCATCCTAAGGAACACGCAGGTTTCGGTATCGCGGCCGCCCCGGCCTTTGGCCCGATTCCACGCAACGCTGGACAGGTTCTACGAATGGGCGGCAGGCAGGTGGTGGTTCAGCGGCATCATCATCACCTTCTTCGCCTTTACCGCGGTGACCTCGGTGGCGGCGGTGGTGGCAGTCGTCGAATGGTCGACGGGTTTGATCATGTGGCTGGCGGCGGGTGTGATCATATTGTTGGCGCTGCTCTGGTCAAGCCACATCAAGACGCGGTACCTCAATATCCTGATCTTCATCAGCATCGTCATCGTTTCGATCCTGATAAGCTGGGCTATCTTGGGTAATCTCAAGGGATTGCCTCTCACGATCATCGATTGGGCGCAGTTGATCTCGCCCGGTGTATCCGGAATACTTATCGCGCTGGGCATATTCACGCTGCCGCGTTCACGTTTGAGGGCATACCAGATATTCCGCTGGGCGATACTGGTTTCCATCTTCCTGACCCAGGTGCTGTCCTTCTACGAGCAACAGCTATTTGCTGTGCTCGGCCTTGTTCTGGATGTCCTGATTCTGGTGGCATTGCGTTATATGATCGCGCACGAGCATATCAGGAGAGAGAAGCGGGAAAGCGGCTCACTTTCAACCGGAATGAAAGTTAACCCTGACTGACCGGCCATAGTCCGGTAAAGGGCGACAGTGCCAGGAAAAAGAGCAGGTGGGCTGCTAAAAATATGCCGATGCCCCAATAGACCAGTTTCAGGCGTTTTTTGGTTTGTAGGCGGATGTCCTCTGGTATGTCTTCGTCGGTGAGAGCTTGGATCTCAACCGGTGGCGGTTCTTCGATAAGCTCGGTATCGGGCAAGATCTCTGCTTCGATGACCTCAGCCTGAGTTTCAAGCGTTAAATCCTCGATGTCAATGGCATCGGCTGAAGCCTGGATTTGGGTTGCCAAAAACTGAGCCGACGGCCGGCGCGCCCATTCCAGCGCCTTTTCCATGAATACCGCGATTCCCACCACTATTCCGCCAACGATTGGGACGAAATAGAAGATATAGGTGATGCGATCGGTGATATAGCCGATGACGATCCAGACGATCAGCGTGGCGAAGATCCAGGCGGCGGCGAAGAAAGCCGTTTCGTGTTTGCGCCTGATGCCCAGCCAGGCGGTCCAGATGAAGACCGGTATCGTCAGTGCCCAGACGGTGGGGTTGACCGCGCTGATATACTGCGGACTCCACCAGAAAGGCATCACCTGGTACCCCAGTACCCATTGCCACGGGTGGACGGCGGAGGGATGGGTAGAGTTTTCGAACGTAATCGTGGTCGGGACACTGACAAGGGTGGCGGCGCGTTCCAGTGGATTGGACCATTCTCCGGTGAGGATGAATTCCAGCCCCGGTATCAGGAGCAGCACACCGACATAGGCGGCCAGGCCGGAAGCAGCCAGTGTCAGGGCGCGGTCCCGGCGGAAGAAAAGCCAGTGCAATCCGATGGCCGTGACACCGAAGATGGCGGTGAGCTTACACAGGGCGGCCAGCGCCAGCAGGGCGACCGCGGCGGGGTATTTACGGGCGAGGTAAGCCCAGAAACCGCCCAGCATGAGCGCTACGGTGAAGATATCCAGCATGGCTACGCTGGCCATTAGATAGATCGAATTCTCGAAAGCGACCATGGCTGTCGCTACGTTGGTGACCAGATTGGAAAACTTCAACTCACGGCAGATGAGGTAGAAGAAGAAGATGGTGATAAGGCCGAAAACCGCCGGCATGATTCGCCAGCCAAAAGGGTTATCGCCAAAGATCTGCATCCCGGCGGTGATAAACAATTTTGCCAGCGGCGGGTGTTCCGCCTGTTGGAGTTCTCCTTGCTGGAGATATTCCCGCCCCGCCTCTACATAATAGGCTTCATCGAGTACCATCTCGTTTGGGAACCACAGGAGCCCCAGATGCGATATGAAGGAAACGACCAGGATAATAGCCAGCCACGCGTGAGGCCAGCGACGGAAACGGGCGAATTTTTCTTTGAATTTACTCATGCGATACCGATATATAGTCATAACGACGGGAGGGGTGTCAATGTTAGCTTTCGGGCGGGCTGACAGGGAGAGAAACGGCTGTGGGACGAATACTACCCGTATTACCAATACCACCAAACCCAATAACTATTTTCAAACGGCGCGGTCCAGCAGCAGCCGCCACCAGAAGATGCGCCAGAGGCTGGTGCCGGTTTTTAGGTCTGCATTCAGTCCCGCGGTGATTCTCCTGAAGAGTATCATTACTGCCAGACCGGCGAAGCCCCATATCACCGGACGAGGTTCGCCCAGTAGCCAGGCGACGATAGGCAGCAGGATAAATGTCAGCGCCACGGCCACAGGCAGGGCATTGCTCTGGCCGGCGCCGAGCCTGAAAGTTTGTTCCATGGATATGCCTTTCTGCCGTAGTGCTCTGACCAGCTTGCCGACCAGAGCCAACACTACCGGAATGAGCGCGATAGCCGCCGGCGTGACCGCCAGAGCCAGGGCGGCACCAAAGGCGGTGGTATTGCCCTTTTCACCGTTGAAGCGCCGGAATACCGTCCACATCTGACCGGCGGTCGCGGCCAAAGCGCAGAAAACGACGATCGCGATGTCGAAATCCAGCCACCCCGCCATCCAGACCGCCAGAGCCCCTTTGCCGACGTCGATGGCGATAGCGATCAAACCCCATTGCGCCCCGGCCTTCTGCCAAAGTGCGATATGGAGGTCACCGACTGGTTCGATGCGGTGCAGCCTAGCCAGAATGAGCAGATGCGGGAAAGCGCCGATGAAATAGGCGGCGACGACGATGGCGATGCCGTTCAACAAGGGTCACCTCCGGTGCAGGATAACGGGGTTCGAAACTCCGCCGATGATTAAACAGTCAATATTAGCACGTACCGGGAAAACCTTCATAAAAGTGTTAAAAATAGTTCTTTACATTGAACGATGATTCAAGATATTATATCTCCAATACCTAGTCACCGCCCCCCGAAAATTTACCAGGAGGGAATTCAGATGACCGTTAAGGTAGTTACCGACACCACCGCCGACCTGCCCCCGGCTCTCGCCGCCGAACTGGGAATCACAGTCATCCCGTTGTATTTACGCTTCGGCGAACAGGTATACCGGGATCACGTGGACATCACCCAGGACGAATTCTATGCCCGTCTCCCCGTCGATCCGGTGCATCCAAACACCTCACAGCCGTCACCTCAGGATTTCCTTGACGTATATGAGAAACTGGCGGTTGATACCGACGGCATAATTTCCATCCATATTTCTAAGAAGCTCAGCGGTACCTGGGATTCGGCGATACAGGCGAAGGCGATGCTGGGCGGTAAAACCGCTGTCACTGTCATCGATTCCCAATCGGTATCCATGGGGCTGGGTCTCCTGGCTGTTATGGCCGGGCGGATGGCCAAGCAGGGCGCCAAGCTGGAAGAAATCGCCGCCGCGGTTGAAAAAGCCGTGCCTCAGATGCACCTGTTAGGCATCTTCGACACCCTGAAATACCTGGCGGCCGGCGGGCGTATTGGAAAAGCCAAGGCACTGGTGGGATCGATACTATCCGTCAAACCGGTCCTCACCGTCAAAGACGGCGAGATGCATCCGGCGGGACAAGTCAGGAGCCGGGCTAAAGGTATCGAACGCCTGTTGGAATGGGCGAATGGGTTCGACAATGTCGAGGAGTTCGCCGTAGTGCATACCACCACTCCGGACGAAGCCGAGATGATGGCTGGACGCCTGACCGCAAAGTTGCCCCGGGAAAAGATCATCGTCTCCCGGCTGGGAGCGGTGCTGGGGGCCCACGCAGGCCCAGGGACCTTGTTCGTGGTGGCGCGGACTAAAGGATAACGGATACGGGGCAAATGCCCCATGCTTCTGCACTTAGGACATGTTCACTAATCTCCTCTCTCGAGAGGAGATTAGTGTTGTCGATTTGGGGGCCTTTTCGATGTCCCCCTGTCTGTCGTTGTTAAGTTGTTATTTTTCTTCTGCTGTCTGTGAAGCCGGATTTAATGGATTATAAAAACTCGTTCCTGTTGATACGTTCATCACGGCGGACTTTGGCGCTGGAGGTCAAGCCCGACGCCTCCCTGGTGGTCCGGGCGCCCCGGCGCACGCCGGTGGATGAGGTGCACCGTTTCATCGCCAAGCACAGTGAGTGGATCGACCGTAAGCAGATGGTGGCGCTGGAGAGGCCCCGTCCGTCGGTGAAATCGTTCGTGGAAGGCGAAGAATTCCTGTTCCTTGGTTCGATGTGCCGCTTATGCCTTGTCGATACCGCCTCATGCGACGTCGATTATGACGGCAGGAGCCTAATACTGGCGACTGCAGCGTTTCCGCGAGCACGGGAAATGATGATCGGGTGGTACAAGAAACAGGCTCGAAAGGTTTTTAGCGAACGCATCGATCACTACGCGCCGGTCATGGAATGCTTTCCATCGATAATCAGAATCACCAGCCCTGCCCGGCGCTGGGGTTCGTGTGGGGCGGGGGGCAGCATCAATCTTAACTGGAAGTTGATAATGGCACCCCTGGAAGTAATTGACTACCTCATCGTACACGAGCTAGCGCATATCCGCCACCGCGGGCACTCCAGGGAATTCTGGGATTTCGTGAAGGCATTCTGTCCCGGCTATACCCGCTATCAGCTCTGGCTCAAGGATCACGGACACCTGCTGGAGATATAGCACCAAGTCATCAAAACACCCCGTCACCCATCCTCGTTGGTACGCAGTAACACCGTCCTCCTACAAAGGGCATTCCCGATAATATTTCCCGACATTATCGGTTTACTCACCTTTATTAGTAATAGTTATTCCTACTATTAACTATTTTTATTAAAAATACGCATAATGGCGTATTGACTTTTAGGTCTATCAGGTTATAATAAGCAACAGCAACATAATTATCAATACCACTGTAGATTATAATAGAAAGGAAACCATTTCTAAAATCCCTCTATTTGTCGACGGTTCCAAAAAACACAAAAAAGGAGAAACAGAATGAAAGGGTTCCATACAACAGTCAATCGACGCGAGTTCATGAAAGGCCTGGGGTTAGCCGGAGCGGGCATCGGCGCCGCCTCGCTGGTTGCCCCGAGCTTCCAGGACATGGATGAGATGATAGCCTCCCCCAAGGCCAATTTCCGCCATGCATGGTGGATCAAGGAGCGCGAGGCCTACAACCCCACCGCCGAAACCGACTGGTCCCAGATAGTTCAGTGGAAACGCGGCCCTACCAATCCCAAAGCGACACCCTGGTATTTGGCTAAGGGTGTCAAGGACACAGAAAATATCGATAACCATATGTCAACCGGAAAATGGGCACGTCCATTTTTAGCCGTAAAGGCAGGTTCAAGCGACACCCTGGGCACGGCTCCTTCACAATTAACCAAACTTGCTGATGAAGATAAATGGCGGGGCACTCCGGAAGAAGCGGCCAACATCATTCGAGCCGGTATGAGCTACCTGGGTTCTCCGGAAGTCCATTTCCTGCGAATCGACGAAAAAACCCGGAGACTCTTTCAGAAGGATTCTTCGCTTGCGACTATCGAGGAAGGCAATTGCAAATCAATTATCGTCTCAATGATCCGCAAGGATATCGCGCTTTCCCGCCGCGGCGGAGCCGATCCCTTCGGGTACAGCCACAACAGCGTCATCAACGCCCGGGAAATCAAATTCATCACCAACCTGGGTTACAATTGCGTCAGCGTGCCTAACCCGTCAAACTCCGCTTTTGGTATTCTTTCTGGCGGCGCCGAACTGAGTCGTATCGACCATTCCTGCTCACCTCGCTTCGGTATGGCTATCAAGGTATTCAATGTTTACGCCACCGACCTGGAATTGCCGGAAGACAAGCCCATCGATGCCGGTATCTTCCGCTTCTGCCATACGTGCAAGGTCTGTGCCGAGAATTGTGTCCTTCAGGGAGACGGTGTCAGCGCGCTGTCGATGGAAACCGAGCCGACCTGGGACCTGCCAACCCGCCTACCGGCTTCAGACGGTAGCACATTCGACTACAAGCGTCCAGGTGTCAAGAAATGGTTCTGCGATTTCGCCTACTGCCGGTGTATCCATGCCTGCTGGCAGGACTGCACCTTCAATCAGTTGAACAACGCCTTTGCCCATGACCTCATACGCATGACGATACCGCAGACCGGTGTCTTCAACGGCTTCTTCGCCAGCATGGACCGGGTGTTCGAGTATGGCAGCAAGCCCCATGAGTATTCCCCGGCCGGATATCAGCGGACGGCGGATGGTGTTGAAGAATGGTGGCGGCGTGACCTCACCACATGGCCGTACGATGTCCATCCCGGTAGTGACAACCTTATATAGCTATACTATAATCAGACGCAACTGAGCGACGGCCCTCAAGCCAACCCTTGGGGGCCGTCGGCTATTCAACTGGTCAGGGGAAGAGGTCATGAATTATACCGCTGCGGAGTTGGGGTCTTCGTGGGATGAAAATGGTGCGTTGCATGACTTCAGCGGGGTCATGGTGATAACTTCATCGATCGGTGGTTCCAGTATCTGGGGACCCGCCGTTCAATCAGCCTTCCTTCCCTTATATCTCACTGCCATGTTCCATAAGTGCCGGAATTGCGGTAAGTGCTGCCGGGCGTTCGATTCTAAATTAGCCAGGGGGGTTGAGCTTACGGCGGCGGAAGCGCATACCTTGCAATCATTCTGTCGCGTGACCAGAAGAGCCGGAAAACACCTGCTCAAATATCCCTGCGCTCTGCAACAGAATCATAAATGTACCCGGTACATACATCGGCCGTTTTGTTGCCGCGCTTTTCCCGTGGTAAACGAATCCGGACCTGACTTATCGGTTTCCCTGGCCGTATTCATGGCATGTCCGGCCGGCAAGGGAACTTATGTTACCGCTTCATTGTTCCTCCAGGAATTGCGGCAACTGGCGCGGAACCTCGGGCATATCGATCGTGAACTCAGTTTTGCTGATTTGGAGCAGCTAAAAACCAAATTCGACCCGAATAGTGTTTCACCGGCAGATATGGAATATATCAAAGAAACAGCCCGGCAATTGGGCCTGGAGACGGAGTAGATGGGAAACCCAGAAGAACAACGACCGCAAGATTTCCTTGGCGCCGTCAGAAAGATAGTCGCTAAAGAGACCGCTAAAAAACCAGCGCTGCCAGATAGTGCATCAAACACTTCATCGATTGAACCGGTGAGGGGACTGACGCGCTTCGAACTTGAAAAGAATTGGGATGAAGAAGCGGCTCGCAACGGTGTCGAGCGTATAATGGGCATCTCTTCATTAAGATTCAACAAGAGTAATCCGTTCTGGGGCCAGGGAAAACTCATGGATTTCCTGCCCCTCTACCTGGTTGCCCGGTTTCTCAAGTGCCAGCAATGCAGTCGTTGTTGCCGGCCGAATTTCCTCTATTGGGATAAAGGGGTGGTGCTTTCTCGCGAAGAGGCCTTGCGCCTCAAGCATCTCTGCAAGCTGGAAAAACGCAACGGTGTTTTCATTATGAAGTACCCCTGCCCGCTGCTGAATGGCAAGCACTGCCGTCATTACCGGTCACGTCCAGCCGGTTGCCGGCTGTTTCCATTCAACCGGTGGTATGACGATGCTGCCGGTGAAGAAGGATTAGGCGTGTTGATGCATTGTCCCGCGGCGAAGGAATTTTATGTAACAGTCAGTCTTTTCATGCCGATTTTATTCAAATTCGTCGCGGAACGGGTTCAGGCGGGAGCGGAGGGGTTCACATTCGAGGACTTGGACGTGTTGAGCGCCAAATTCGGGCCAAACAAGATAAGCCCGGAAGATTTAAACTATATTCTTGAGAAGGCTGGTATCAGTTGACCCCTGTTGTTCTATGAGCAACATCGCCTGTTGAAATAGGGATCTACATCTTAAACGGAGCCATCAGCCAAAAACAGCGAACTCATCCAGTTGATACCCCATCTTGTTTATAATCATTTAGGTTAGGTAGATCGATCACAAGTTTTTCCACCGATTTTGGCATTTGTATCTTCGCACTCACTCTCGCTCATTAACCCCGCCTGAGTCATATAATGCTGAGCACTTGTCTGGGTATTTTCTTATCCCGTGTTCACTGACAAAGTACAAACGGTTTCATTATCTAAAAAATACGCATAAAGTACAAGTATGATTAATACTTTAGTACGATGTCAAACCTAGCTATGAGTGCTAGTATGGCATTACAACAAGTAACGTCTTGGTTAGGCATTAACACCTTCATGGCAGAGTGAACCAGACATCGCATTGAATCATCAGGAAAAGGAGGCAACTGGCTAAAATCACGAAGACCCGGTACAACTCTCTGGAATGAATTAATGGAGGTTTTATGAAAGGGTTTCACACTACGGTAAATCGCAGGGATTTCATGAAAGGTCTGGGGCTGGCCGGAGCAGGCATCGGCGCAGCCTCGCTGGTGGCGCCGCAATTTCAAGACATGGATGATGTTTTATCATCTCCGAAGTCTAACTTTAAACATGCCTGGTTTGTTAAAAACAGAGACGCCTTCAACCCCACGGTCGAAATCGACTGGGATCAGATCAAGCCTTGGAAACTAGATGCCGAATGGGGGAACTTCCAGAAAATCCAAAATGCAGATGTTCTCCCGGGGTTTCTGGATAACCAAAAAAACCTTCAGGCGTTGAAAGCCCAGTGGCGAACTGAACAAAGAGAACGTTATGATATCAAGTTTGACGCTTTAAGTGGTTCTGCCAACTTCTGGTCTTCAAGTGCTACAGCCGGTTCCCCGGCGGCAACAGGATTCACTGACGTAGCCGCTGATACCAGATGGCGAGGTACCCCGGAAGAAGCAGCCCGCATCGTTCGTGCCGCGTTCAGTTATCTTGGCATGCCGGAGGTCCATTTCCTCTCCGCTACCGATCAAAGAATTATCAATCTCGGTTCCCAGGGGACTTTGACGGATACCCAGGTGGACGCCAAAGTCAAGTCTCTGATCGTAGCCGTCCAACGCAAAGATATAACTATCGGGCGCAATAGTACGGGGGACCCCTACGGCTATAGTCATCGCAACCTTCTCCTAAGGAGACAAACGGAGTTTATCACCCGCTTGGGTTATAATTGTGTCGGTGAAGTAAGCGGCCCCAACGCAGCTTATGGCGCGCTTGGCGGTGGTAGCGAAATGAGCCGCCTGGATCACTCGGTTAGCCCCAGGTTCGGTGCGGGTATCAAGGTCTGGACTATGCTCGCCACCGACCTGGAACTACCCGAAGATACCCCGATCGATGCCGGTATTTTCAGATTCTGCGCCAACTGTATGACCTGCGCCGATATGTGCCGCTTGAACGGCAACTTCTGCCTTTCCGAAGAGCGCGAACCTTCTTGGGAATCCCACAATACGCTTCCACCCGCAGCCGTGGCGGCTGGTGTCAGCACCTGGGACTACAAACGCCCCGGTGTCAAAAGGTATTTTGCCGACTACGCCTATTGTGACCGCGGCAATTGCCTCCAGCACTGCTGGGGGCAGTGCGTTTTCAATGAGCTGACCGACGCCGGGATTCATTCATTCCTGAAACCGGTGATTGCCACGCTTGGCGGCGGACCCGGACAGGTTTTCGACAAAGCCATCATGGCTGTCGAAGGTGTAATGCCATTCGGTGTTCGTACTTTCGAAGAACAATTCGAGAGTATCGAACGATGGTGGAACCGGGATCTGTCAAAATGGCATTATGATGAACAAACTGGAGCTGGAAGCAGTACCCTTTACTAGTCTCAGTTCCCTGAAGCATCAACCGGCGGCCTCTTTGAGAGGCCGCCGGTTTTATATCTGAACCGCTTGATCGAGCAGCGATAAGTGAATAATATAAATCGAGGCCCGGTGATTAACCGGGCCTCGATTGTCGATACACCATTTCTTATTGTAGAAATTTGTATCAGGCGGTCTTTCTGTTTCTCCTCCAGACCAGCATGCCGGCTACCGCCAGCAGGATCAGAGAGGGAAGGCCAAGCGCCATGAGCAGATAACC